>NZ_RZNF01000001.1 GCF_003992725.1 Rhodomicrobium lacus
ACCCCACCACCCTAACCTCGTCAAGCGCTTTCTTAAAAAAAAGCAGCGATGCTAAGATGCGGAGTCCAACAAGGCGAAGAAAACCATCGCCAGCCTTTCGGCCGGATCAAGCCCACACCATGCTGAGGAAGCACCCCAAAACCTTTCATCGGGACTTAACCGATTAGCGGCAGGGGGATAACTATTTAATCGAACCCACAAGCTTTGTCAAGAAGGTTGTTCCTGAAAAACTTTAGGCTCGAACCTGATGCCAAATCGGCGACCAATCCGGGAACTGATCATTGCCGCTTCGATTTCAGGAGGTCTTCCCGCGATTTCTCAATGACTTGGTCAATCGCTGGAGGCCGCTTTCTAGCCATGGGGCCGCCCCCTGTCAACGCATAAAATGCGGACTTGTGGAATTCTCGGAAAAACCGAAATCGCCCGGACGCCGCCAGCCTCGCGAAAGCCTCGCGGCTACAATTTCGGCGTCGAAATATATTCCACAACGAAGGTGCGGTCGCCGACCGTCAAACCGGAAGGCGGCACCGGGAGTTTCGCCTGCCGGACAGCCATCAGCGCGCCCTGGTCGAGCCAATTATCGCCGCTGCTTTTGATGAGCCGCAGACCGTCCACGCGCCCCGCGTCGCCCACGGCGAAGGTGACGACCACGCTGCCCCATTTGCCGTTGCCCATCGGCGTCGTGGCGCCGAGCGCCCAGATCACCGCGCGCTCGAATTCGTTCGATTTGCCGCTCGACGTCGCCCCCGGCCGATATCCGCTCACCCTTCCTGCGCGCGTAACCTTGCGTTGCGGCTGGGCCTCCCGCGCTGCCGATTTCTGCTCGGCCTCACGATCGGGCCGGGCGGGTTTCATGAAATTCGCGATATAACTTTCCAGATCGAACGGTCTTTCTTTCTCGGATTTGGATTCAAGAGGCGAAGCAGAAGCGGCTTTCTGCTGCTCCGTGGAAGGCTCTGGCTTCTGCTCCTGCCGAGGCGAGGGCTGCTGCGCCTCCTGCGGCGGCGTCGGTTCCGCCTCCATGTCAGGCTGAGGCGGCGCGGGCTGCGCAGGCTCGGGCTCGCCCACTTTGGATGGATTGGAGTTCAGACGCTTCAGATCTTCGGCCGAGATGACGGAGACGTTCAGCGGCTGGCCGGTCTCCATGCCGAGACGCTGGGTAACCTCGTCGTCAGGAGCGGGCGCCGACAAGGGAATCAGGGGCGCGATCACCAGAAAATGCAGCGCCAGCGCCGCCAGGACTGCCGCGACAATCGCGCGCCGCGATCCGCGCAGCGGCGGCGTCGCGGTCCGCTCGGGCACGAGATCGCAGGCCCGGGGCAAGGCACCGGTCGGGACCGAGGCGCGGGCGAAAAGCGGCGACGACACAGGCCCGGCGAGATCGGCAACCCAGGTCGCCCGCTCCGCCACGAGGGAAACGCCACCCCATCCGCGACCTGCCGGCGCGGCTCGCCCGGAATCGGCTTCCGGAATGCGAAGGAGGTGAGCGATGTTGGCCAAGGGCGACACGCTCGAAATCTATCTGCTTCGCGGAAAAGTTGGACGGTTTTCTCGGGCCCGCTCCACACCATTTGAGGAGAATCCGCTCGCGCAACCAAACAAGTCCGGCGATAGAGCGGCCATGGCGAAGATCATGACAGGAAAAAGCCCCGTAACGTTCGATTTGCGGCGATTCGTCGACGCACAGGAGCATTCTTACGCCCGCGCGGTGGCGGAGTTGCGGCAAGGGCTGAAACTCACACACTGGATGTGGTACATTTTTCCGCAATTGCGCGGGCTCGGACGCAGTCCGATGGCGTCGCGATACGGCATCGCATCGCTCGATGAAGCGCGAGCCTATCTTTGCGACAAGGTGCTGGGGTCGCGTCTCGTCGCATGCACGCAGCTCGTGCTCGACGCGGGGAAGCCGGTCAACGCGATCTTGCCGTCGCCCGACGATTTGAAATTCCGGTCATCGATGACGCTGTTCGGGAAAGCGGCCAGCTCCGGCGAACCGATTTTCGCCGAAGCCATCGACACGCTGTGCGACGGTGAACCGGATGCCGCCACGCTTCGGCTTCTCGGCAACGCCTGAGCCGTCGCTGCAATCTATAGCGTCGCGAGCGATGCGAGATGCTGGAAAAGCCAGGTCTCGCTCAGAGCGTCATTGCCCTTCTTCAGATAAACGCGAATATCGACAGGCGTTTCCGACGCGGCGGTGTAATCGAACATCACCCGCCAGCGTTCGCTATCGACCACGGGATAAACGGCCTCGCGCTCGACGCGGCCCGTGGACACTGTGATGACGACGTCGATATCGCCGCGCCGCCGAAGCTCGGAAAGCTTGCCGCCCTCGAAGTCCACGACATATTTGACAAGACCGCGCGGGCGGGGGCGCCCCGGAATTCCGCCTGCGCCTACGCGCGTCGCTACCACCTTCGCCAGCGGCGACGGAAACGGCTCTTCGAGACTCCAGTAAAGCTTGTAGCGGACCTCGCGATGCTGCCCGCGCCTGAACGGCTCCTTCGGCGTCCAGTAGGCGACGATGTTGTCGTGGATCTCATCATCGGTTGGAATCTCCACGAGTTGCACCGCGCCCTCGCCCCAGTCGCCCTGCGGCTCCACCCAAACGTCCGGGCGCTTGTTGTAGAACGCGCCGTCGTCCTCATACTGAGAGTAATTCCGTTCGCGCTGGAGGAGGCCGAATCCTTTCGGGTTGGTATCGTAGAACGAGCTTGTCTGGATCGAGCGCGGATTGTTGAGCGGGCGCCAGATGCGTTCATTGCCGCCCGACCAGATGCTGAGGCCGTCGCTGTCGTGTATTTCGGGGCGCCAGTCGACCGCGACCTTCCGATTCGGTTTGCCGTACCAGTACATGCTGGTAAGCGGCGCGATGCCGACGCGCTCGATGTCCGCTCGCGGGAAGAGATGCGCGCGAACATCCATCACCGTGCGCCCCGGATGCTCGACGTCGAAGCGATAGGCGCCGGTTATGCTCGGCGAATCGAGCAGCGCGTTGACGATCACGCCCTTGCGCCCGTCCGCCGGTTTCTCCAGCCAGAACTGGGTGAAACGCGGGAACTCTTCGGGCCGGTTGAGCGCGGTGTCGATGGCGAGGCCGCGCGCCGAAAGGCCGTATTGCCCCGTCTCGGCCGGACTGCGGAAATAAGAGGCGCCGAGAAACGCAAGCCAGTCCGGCACGCCGGGCGCGGTCATCACCCGGAAACCGGCAAAGCCCGTGTCCGGCGGCAGCGTCTTTGCGAATTCGCTCGTGCCATAGGAAAAGAGATCGGAGCTGTATTTGACTTCGCGCGCGCTCGTCCCGTTCACGACGAAGATGCGCACCGGCTCCTTGAACCATTTGCCGGGATGAAACAGCTCGATCGGATAGGGGCCGTCGCCCTTGACCCAGATCGCGGAATCGGAGCGGAAGCGGATCTGCTGATGCTCGTCGAAATCGAGCCGTTCCAGCGTATCGCGGTCCTTAACCTGCGCCTTCTCGAAGGGCTTTTCGGATAGAGCCTTCGCGTCGGCGATGAGCTTGTCGAACGAGAAGGGGATTTCCGGCCCGGACAGAATTCCCGCTCCCTCGGCGGCGAAAACCTTCGACGCGAGCGCCGCGGCAGCCGTTCCCATCAAAAAAGCCCGACGATCCATCATCCGATCTCCCGCGTTTATCCTTGTTTGCCGTGCGTCATCTCCAGCAAGGAGAAACACCCGCCGCGAATTTGACCGTGACGTGACGGACTTGCGCGTAGATTGCGGCGACGGCAAACTTATCAACCGCGCGAACGGTCGAGGCCGCAATGATCTGTCGCCGGATGGCTTCTCGCCTGCCGGCCAGGGACGAGAGGCGGTCGCGCGAAGCCAGCGACGCGACGGCTGCCGCCGTTTTCGTCTACCGCTTCACCACCCCGGCCGTCTGGCCGAAGAGGATTTTCTTGCCCTCCTCCGTCATGACCGACGTGTTGCTGATGGCCGCGCCCTTCTCATAGGCGCGCACCGTGGCGGGCCGCGCGCGGATCGCATCGAACCAGCGCTTCAGATGCGGGAAATCGTCGAGGTTCTGCTGCTGCTTCTTGTGGGGCACGATCCAGGGATAGCTCGCCATGTCGGCGATGGAATAATCGCCCGCGATGAACTCGCGGTCGGCGAGCCGCCTGTCGAGCACACCGTAGAGCCGGTTCGTCTCCTTCACATAGCGATCCATCGCGTAAGGAATGCGCTCCGGCGCGTACTGCACAAAGTGATGGTTCTGCCCCGCCATCGGTCCAAGTCCGCCCATCTGCCAGAACAGCCATTGCAGTACGTCGAAGCGCCCGCGCACATCGGCGGGCAGAAACTTGCCGGTCTTCTCCGCGAGATAAAGCAGGATCGCGCCCGATTCGAAGACCGTGACCGGCTCGCCGCCGTCCTTCGGCTCGCGGTCGATGATCGCGGGCATGCGGTTGTTGGGTGAAAACGCGAGAAACTCGGGCTTGAACTGGTCGCCCGCGCCGATGTTGATCGGCTTTATTTCATAGGGGAGCCCCGTTTCTTCCAGAAACAGGGTAATTTTGTGCCCATTCGGCGTCGGCCAGTAATAAAGCTCGATCATGCGACTTCCTCCTTGTGAGGTTGGTTGCGAAGCGCGGCGAGCGCGGGCGCTACCGCCGCTTCAAGAAACGCGCGCTCGGAATAACAGCGCGACAGGGCGCGCAGCCCCATGTGCACAGCGAGCAGATTCGCGGCGTGCGTCTGGGGATTGATGGACTTCGGGCTCTCGCCGCGCTCGATGGCGGTTTCGATGTGCCAGACGAAGAAACTTTTGATTTCCATGAGGTAGCCCGCGATCACATTGGCGAGGCCCGGATCGTGCGGCGCAACGTCGAGCGCCGAATTGACGATCAGGCAGCCCTTGCGCTCGCAATCGGCTGCCGCGCGCTCGATCCCGGCCGCGAAAAACGCCTCGATGGCGGAAAGCCCGCTCGTCTTCGCCTCTATGGCAGCCATGCGGGTCCGCGCGCCCGCATTCCAATAATGATAAAGCGCCGCCTCGAACACGCCGCGCTTGTCGCCATAGGCGTTGTAAAGGCTCGCGCCCGTGATGCTCATTGCGGCCGCCAGGTCGCGCACGGACGTCGCCGCGAAGCCCTTCGCCCAGAAGCAGGCGGCGGCAGCTTCGAGCGCCTTGTCCTCATCAAATGCGCGGGGGCGGCTCATGTCGCTTCATTTACCATTGAATTAGATCGATCGCTCCAAAATATATTGTCCCATGCGCCGCTTGCAACCACCTCCCCTACAGAAAAAAGCGTCACGCAAGGAGATCCCCGATGCTGAAGTTCTATTTCAACCCGACACCGAACCCGATGAAGGTTGCCCTGTTTCTCGAAGAGGCCGGGCTTGCCTACGAGCCGATCCCGGTGGACGTGCGGCTCGGTCAGCAGTTCGAGCCGGAATTCCTCGCGCTGAACCCGAACGGCAAGGTGCCCGTCATCGTCGATGGCGGCCACGCCGTGTTCGATTCGACCGCGATCCTGCTTTATCTCGCGGACAAGACGGGCAAGTTCCTGCCGCCGAACAACACCTGGGCCGCGCGCGGGGAAATGCTCTCGTGGCTTGAGTTCGTGGGGACCGGCGTCGGGCCTTTCTCGGGTCAGGCGCGCCATTTCAGGTCTTACGCCACGGAAAAGGTGCCCTATGCCGAGAAGCGCTATTTCTTCGAGGCCGAGCGGCATTTCCGCATCCTCGACGACCGGCTCAAGAATCGCCGCCATATGGTGAGCTACGCCTACACCATCGTGGACATGGCCGTGTGGGGCTGGTCGCGCAATGTGGAACGCGTGCTGGGCGAAGGCGCGTGGGCGAAGTTTCCCTATCTCAAGCGCCATTGCGACGAGATCGAGAAGCGGCCAGCGGCCCAGCGCGCCCTTGCGCTGAAGGACCGCTTCACCTTCGTGACAGAGACGGACGAGGCGGCTCGCCGTCATATGTTCAAGCACCTCGACCATGAAGGCGTGGGCTTGTGAAGACAGCCGGGATAGACGGCGGCAAGAACCTGCCGGGCGAGGGGACATGCCGCGCGTCTGCTGCCCTTTATCAGAGAAGCGCGAACTCCTGCCTCATATCGAGCGCGCCCGGCCTCGTCGTCGCAACCATCTGTTTCTCGACCAGATGTTCAAGCGTCGCGAACACCGAAAGCGCGGCGGCGGGAACGAGTGCGGGCTCCAGGCCAGCGTAAATGCGAGGGACCATGTCGCCGATGTTCGTGGCACCCGCCCGCAGCGCTTCGAGCACTTCAAGCTCGCGCCAACGGCGATGGAAGACAAGCGCCTTGACGAAGCGCTGCGGCTCGTGGACCGGCCCCCCATGGGCGGGAAAATATACCGCATCGTTTCGCCCGATCAGCATGTCGAGCGACCTGAGATAATCTCCCATGTTGCCTTCCGGCGGGGCGACGACGCTCGTATTCCAGCCCATCACCGTATCGCCCGAAAAAAGGATGTTGCCTTCCGCGAGGTGGAAGCAGAGGTGATCGGGCGCGTGCCCCGGCGTGTGGATCGCGCGAAGTTCGAAGCTTGCATCGCGTACCGCATCGCCATGGCGGAGCGGCACATCGAACGTCACGGGGATGACGAAATCGCCGCCGGACGGCCCACGCTTGCCGATGACCGGATCGTCGGCGTTGCGCGCGAAACCATAAGTCGGCGCGCCCGTGCGCGCCTTCAGCGCCGTTGCCGCACCGCTATGATCTGCGTGGCAATGCGTAAGAATAATATGGGCCACCCGCTCGCCGCTCTGACCGAGCGCGTCGAGAAGCAGGTCGATCTGCCGCTCGCCCGCCGGCCCCGGATCGATGGCGGCGACATCGCCCTCGCCCACCACATAAAGATTCGTACCCCTGAACGTGAACGGCCCCGGATTCTCGCACACGATGCGCCGCACGCCGGGCGCGATCAGTTCCAGCTTCCCGTACTCAAATGCCATTTCTCGCGAGAAGGACGGCGTCTTGTGGTTGGGGTTCGTCAAGGAAACCTCTAAAATAATGTCCCGTTGCAAAAAGCTTTGGGCGCGCGCCCTTTTTGTCAATGCAAAACGCCGCGCGTCAGAGCGCGAGGAGTTTCCGATGACCGACATCTTTTCCGCTGTCGACAGCTATATCGAAGGCCTGTTCGCGAAGGAGGATGCAGCGCTTGCGGCGGCGGTCGCGGATATGAAGGCGGCTCAGATACCGCAAATCAGCGTTTCACCCGTCCTCGGGCGGCTGCTGTTCGTGCTCGCGAAGGCGGTCCGCGCCCGGCGGATTCTGGAAATCGGCACACTCGGCGGCTATAGCGCGATCTGGCTCGGCCGCGCGCTTCCGCAAGACGGCCGGATGCTTTCGCTCGAAATAGATCCGCGTCACGCAGCCATCGCGCGCGGCAACCTCGCCCGCGCGGGGCTGCAAGACAAGGTGGAGGTCCGCGAGGGCGTCGCGCTCGATATCCTGCCGCGCCTCATCGCCTCGGGCGAGCCGCCGTTCGACTTCATTTTCATCGACGCCGACAAGGAGCCCTATCTCGACTATTTCGAGTTGTCATTGCAGCTTTCGAAACCGGGAACGATGATCGTCGCGGATAATGTGATCCGCCACGGCGCGGTGATCGACCCGACTCGCGCCGAGGTTCCGGCGGTTGCAGGCGTGAAGCGACTTTCCGACGCGCTCGCCACTCACCCGGCTGTCGACGCAACCATCATCCAGACGGTGGGTGTGAAGTCTCACGACGGTCTTGTCCTGGCGGTCGTGCGGGAGATGCGATGAAATTCCTTGCCGCACCGCAACGCGGTGGTTGACTTCGCTTTGTAGCGTAGCTTAGAAACGACCTGAAATTTTATACGCGCTTATTATTCCTAACGTGATCGGGTTTCTATGAATCCCTCCGGCGACGGCGATCAGGGCGACCGAAAAGGTTTGCCCGAGACAAGCGAAAGCTTGCGAGAGCGGCTGAGGGAGCTGGAACGAAAGCTCGATCCGGAGGGCAATAAGCGCGAAGGCATGTCCGACAGCGAACTGGAAAAACGCAGTTCCCTGCTCGGGAAAGCGTTCAAGATCTCCACCGAGATGGTGGCAGGTGTGTTCGTGGGGGGCTTTATCGGCTGGGCCTTGGATCAGTGGCTTGACACCCGCTTCTTTATAGTGGTGTTCCTGTTTCTCGGCATCGCCGCCGGGTTCCTGAACGTGATCCGCGAGGCCCGGAGGATGGGTGACAAGTAGAAACGGCTGAGACTTCCGGCTCGGCAGGGATTGCTATGATCGATTGGTTTATCAGTGCGGCGCACGCCGCCACCGAACAAGGCGGCCATCACGGCGGAGGCGGCGGGGGGTTCGACCCCATGCACCAGTTCGTCATCAACCGCTACACGCCGATTGAGCTGTTCGGCTACGACGCGTCGTTCACGAATGCGTCGCTGTGGATGGTGATGGCGACAACGCTCGTGACGGCGTTTCTCGTGTACAGCACCGTCGGTGCTAGGCTTGTGCCGGGGCGGCTGCAATCGCTCGGCGAAATTTCGTACGAGTTCGTGGCGAACATGGTCCGCCAGAACGCCGGGACGTCGGGGATGCCTTATTTCCCGATCATCTTCACCCTCTTCATGTTCATCCTTTCGCTGAACCTGCTCGGGATGATTCCGATTCCCGGCCTCGGACAGTTCACGGTGACGAGCCATATCATCGTCACCTTCGCGCTCGCGGCGTTCGTGTTCCTCGGCGTCACGCTCATCGGCATCTTCAAGCACGGCTTCGGCTTCCTGAAACTGTTCGTGCCTTCCGGTGTGCCGATCGCGCTTCTGCCCCTGATTTCGGTGATCGAGATCATTTCCTACTTCACCCGCCCCGTCAGCCTCTCGGTTCGTCTTTTCGCGAACATGATGGCCGGTCATACCATGCTCGCCGTGTTCGGCAGCTTCGTGGTCGGTCTCGGCGTGAATGTCGGACTCGCCGCCGGCGGCGTGCCCCTCATCTTCATGGTCCTTCTCATGGGCCTCGAAATCCTGATTGCGTTCCTGCAGGCCTACGTCTTCGCGGTGCTGTCCTGCATCTACCTCAGCGACGCGCTCCACGCGGGTTCGCACTGATTAACTCCCAGCCACTCAACCGAACGATCGAATAGGAGATTTCGTTATGGATCCAGCAGCAGCCAAGCTCATCGGCGCGGGCCTCGCCTGCTCGGCCCTGATCGGCGCCGGCGTCGGCATCGGCAGCATCTTCGGCAACTTCCTTCAGGGCGCGCTGCGCAATCCGTCCGCCGCTCCGGGCCAGTTCCCGAACCTGCTCCTCGGCTTTGCGCTGGCCGAAGCGACGGGTCTGTTCGGCCTTGTGGTCGCCCTTATCCTTCTGTTCGTGTTCTAATCATCAAAGACGCGACGGCGCCCGGGAGCCTCTTTCCGATCGGATATCCGAGCGGACGGCTCCAGAGGCGCCGTCTCTCTTAGCGCACAGGCGGTTTTTTCCATGCCACAACTGCAACCCGGCGATTTCGCTCCCCAGTTGATCTGGCTGGCGATCATTTTTACGCTTTTCTACGTCGCGCTTTCCCGCCTTGCGCTTCCACGCATCGCGCAAGTCCTCGCCGACCGAAAGGCGAAACTCGGCGGCGATCTC
This sequence comes from Rhodomicrobium lacus, assembly GCF_003992725.1. NCBI lineage: Bacteria > Pseudomonadati > Pseudomonadota > Alphaproteobacteria > Hyphomicrobiales > Hyphomicrobiaceae > Rhodomicrobium > Rhodomicrobium lacus. The sequence goes on from NZ_RZNF01000001.1 coordinate 9,602, forward strand.
TCGGCTGCCCGAGAGGCGCAGGCCGCAGCCGATCAGGAAGCTCAGCGTTACGAGACCGAACTCGCCAACGCCAAGGCGAAGGGCAACGGCACGATCCGGAGCGCTCGCGAAAAGCTCGAAGCGGAAATCAACGATAAGCGGCGGGCGCTCGAATCAGAGCTTGCGGCCAAGGCCGCCGAAACCGAGACCAAGGTCAAGGCGATTCTCGAAAAAGCCTCCGGCGAGATGGAAGCCATCACCGCCGATGTCGTCAGTGATATCGTCAAGGAACTGGCCGGCGTCGACGTCACCGAAAACGAGGTTCGCGAGGCGCTGCGCCAGGGATCGAAGGAGTAAACAGCATGTTGATGGATCCTGAAGTCTGGGTTGCCATTGCCTTCGTCCTCTTCATTTGCCTCATCCTGTACTACAACGTGCCCGGCCTGGCTCTGAAGGCGCTCGACCAGCGTTCCGACGCGATCGCTCGTGAGCTGGAAGAAGCCCGGAAACTTCGCGCCGAGGCAGAGACGCTTCTGGCCGATTACAAGAGCCGCGCGGCAAACGCGGAGATCGAAGCTCAGGAGATCATCGCGCAGGCGGAGCGGGAAGCCGCGGCCTACGCCACGGAAGCCCGCGCTTCTTTCGACGAGCTGATCACACGTCGGCTCTCGGTTGCCGAACAGAAGATCAAGCTCGAAGAGGAAAAAGCTCGCAAGCAGATCCGCGCGCAAGCGGCAGAGCTTGCCGTTTCGGCGGCCGAGCAGCTTCTCCAGCACAAGGTGACGGGCAAGATCGCCGACGATACGATCACGGCCAGTCTCGACCGCATCAAGAAGCGTCTTCACTAGCGGCGATTGATTCACTCCCGCTGAAGGCGTCGGCATCGGATGTGAAAATTCGGAACGCGCCGGATTTTCACAAGTTGCCGGTGTTCTCGAAGCCAGCACGTTCGAAAGAGCGTGCGCCAGAGGTCCGTTCAGGGGCGTGCCCCAAAGCGCCTGCCGTCGAGAGACGGCGGGCGTTTTTTCATTTAGGGCTTGTCGCCTGCTGCAAAGCCCTCGCTATTGAAAGGGCCACTGCTTAAAGCGCCCACTGCCGCCCCCATGCCCGTCTTCTGCCCTTCCTCGTCAAGAAAGCCAACCGGTCGCTTCGGGGGCATCCTGGACGTCACGTGATCCCTTGCGCCTGGCCAAAGTTCAAATGAACGCAGCAAAAGGAGCCAAGCTATTCCCCAGAAGGTATAGGCTAAGCGACTGATGCTGTTCAGCACCAGTCTTTGCGACTTGTTAAAAAGTGTTTGAAAACTTATCGCACGGCACTTTACGAATTGAGGCCGTTCGCGCATAATTCGCTGCAATCGGGCAAATGATCGGAACCCGTGGAACTGCGCGTTTAATAGAATGCCGCGTTAGCGGAACAAGATACGCATGACTTCCCCCGATGCCGCTTGCTCGCATAAGTTAAAACATGGCCCGTAGCCATGTTCTTTCGTTGGGGAAGAGGAGTGTCATCCCATGCGCCAGACCGGAACGGTCAAATTTTTCAATCAGGCGAAGGGCTTTGGTTTTATCACGCCGGATGAGGGCGGCAAGGATGTGTTTGTGCACATCTCGGCTGTCGAACGCTCGGGCGTCGGGGTGCTCGACGAAGGCCAGCGGGTGACCTACGAAACCCAGCCGGACCCCAAGGGCAAGGGCCCCAAGGCGGTCAATCTCGAGCGCGCCGACTGAACATTCCGCAAATCGCCCGGCGAGTTCGAAAAACCTCACTGTGTCGCTTGCGTCGGAGAGCAAATCTCCTTAACTGCGAGCCATGCGATTTCTTGATCAGGCAAAAGTTTACATTCGTTCCGGGGATGGAGGCAGTGGCTGCCTCTCTTTCCGGCGCGAGAAGTTCATCGAGTTCGGTGGCCCCGATGGCGGCGACGGCGGACGCGGCGGCAATGTTTATGTCGAATGCGTCACGAACCTCAACACGCTCATCGATTTCCGCTATCAGCAGCACTTCAAGGCCGGCAATGGCCGCCCCGGCGAGGGCGCGAATCGCCACGGCGCGGGCGGCTCCGACGCCGTTCTTCGGGTTCCGCCCGGCACGCAGGTCTTCGCCGAAGATAACGAGACGCTGATCGCAGACCTTACCACACCCGGCCAGCGCGCGCTCATTGCGGCCGGCGGCAATGGCGGTTTCGGCAACGCACACTTCAAGTCATCGACCAATCGCGCCCCCCGGCGGATCAACCCCGGCCAGCAGGGCGCGGAGATGACGATCTGGCTCCGGCTGAAACTGATCGCCGATGCGGGCATCGTCGGATTGCCGAATGCCGGCAAGTCCACCTTCCTGGCCGCCGTCAGCGCGGCAAAGCCCAAGATCGCCGATTATCCCTTCACGACGCTTCATCCGAACCTCGGCGTCGTCAAGGCGGGCGACACCGATTTCGTGCTCGCCGATATCCCCGGCCTGATCGAAGGGGCGCATGAAGGCGCGGGCATCGGCGACCGCTTCCTCGGTCACGTCGAGCGCTGCCGCGTTCTCCTGCACCTCGTCGACGTGACAGAACCCGACGTCGCGGCGGCCTATCGCACGATCCGTGGGGAGTTGAAGGCTTACGGGGCGGGGCTTGGCCGCAAACGCGAGATCGTCGCGCTTTCGAAATGCGACGCGGTTACGCCGGAGGTCGCCGCCGAGAAGGCGGCCGCGCTCAAGGCCGTCGCGCGGAAGAACCCGCTGCTCATTTCAGGCGTGTCGGGCGCGGGCGTGCGTGACGCGCTGTTGCGCCTTGCAAAGGTCATCCGTGAGCCCGGCCGCGAAGAAAAGCCCGCCCCCGCCGAATGGCAACCGGAGCTTTAGGTCGGCCTGCGTTATATCGGCACCGAAGCCAAGCGACGGGCAATGCAAAGACGGAGGCCGTGCCGCTTTCAAGTCACGGCACGGCGGAGGGCGCGGTCTCGCGGGGCCTTTGTGTCAGCCGGCGCCCGGCTACCGCCCAAGCAGAAACTTGCGCATGAAATCGGCAGCGCGGCCATAGGGCGGGTGCAGCAGGCCCGTGGCATTGATGCGGTTCTGCAAGAAAACGCTCTTGGCGTGGCTGAAGGTCCGGAACCCGGCTTCGCCGTGATACGCGCCCATGCCCGACGCGCCCACGCCGCCGAACGGCAGATTCTCTGCCGCGACGTGCAGCAGCGTTTCGTTGACCGCCGCGCCGCCGGACGTGGTCCGCGCAAGCACACGGTCCCGGTCCGTCGTCCCCACACCGAAATAGTACAGAGCAAGCGGGCGCGGGCGCGCGTTGACGAAGGCGATGGCGTCGTCGAGCGTGTTGTATGAAAGGATCGGCAGCACCGGCCCGAAAATTTCCTCGCGCATCACGGCCAGATCGGCGGGCGGTTCGATGACGAGTGTCGGCGCGAATTTCCGCGCATCCGGAGCGAGCTGCTCCCCCCCGGGATTGATCTCCACGATACGCACGCCGCGCGCGCGTGCTTCGTCCACGAGACGCGCGATGCGGGCGTAATGGCGCGCGTTGATGATGCTCGTGTAGTCCGGATTGTCGCGAAGCGTTGGGTACAGAGCCCGGATCGCCGCTTCAAGACCGCCGACGAAATCAGCCAGCATCTGCTTCGGAACCAGAGCGTAATCGGGCGCGATGCACGTCTGACCGGCGTTCAGTAGCTTGCCGAACGCAACGCTCCGGCAGGCGGCGGCAAGATTCGCATCCGCGGCAATGATGCACGGGGACTTGCCGCCGAGTTCCAGCGTCACGGGTGTCAGGTTTTCGGCGGCGGCTCGCATGACCCGGCGGCCTATCTCCGTCGAGCCGGTATAAAGCAGATGGTCGAATGGAAGCGACGAGAACGCCGCGCCGACATCCGCGCCACCGAGCACCGTCGCCACCTTCTCTTCCGGGAACAGCTTCGCGAGGAACTCAGACAGAAACTCCGACGTGCGCGGCGTCAGTTCCGACGGCTTCAGCATGACACGATTGCCGGCGGCGAGGGCGGCGACGAGGGGGGCGACGGCGAGCTGGAACGGATAATTCCACGGGCTGATGATGCCCACCACGCCAAGCGGCTGATACAGGATGCGCCCCCGTCCCGGCAAAAGCTCGATGCCGACGCCGACGCTCCTGGGCTTCATCCACCCGCGCAGTTGCTTCACGGTGTTGCGGGCACCCGCAACCACAGGCCAGACATCGGCTACGATCGTCTCATGCGACGACCGCGAACCGAAATCGGCGGAAATGGCGCTCGCGATCGCGTCGGCCTTTTCACCGATGGCGGCGATGAGGCGCTTGAGATCCTCGCGGCGCTCATCGAGGTCAGGCGGCCCGTCGCGCAGAAAGGCGGTGCGCTGAAGAGTCAGCACCTCGGCAAGGCGGGTCTGCGGTTTGACGTCGGGAGCCTCAAGAGTGGTCATGCTGCCGTCCTCCCCGCGTTACCCGCCATCGCATCGATTGCGGGCGTTTTTTGAGAAGATAGGGCCGACAAGCCCCTCCGGGAAGACGCTCGGGCGACTTCCTGACAGTTTTGTCAGAACCCGGGTCGCGCACGCAACGTTTCAAGGCTTCAATTGGACGAATAATCGAAGGGCACAAGCAGCGTTCGTGGCCCTTTCGCGATTTCGAACGGCATTGGCGGGAACGGTGCCGCGCGTTGCAGCGACGCCATCGCCGTTTCGTCGAGATCGCGCGCGCCCGAGCTTTTGACCACGCGCTGGGAGAGTAGTTCTCCCGACGGCGCGATTTTCAGTTCGAGCATGACGCGGCCTTTTTCCCGGTTCTTCGGCCGCGACGCGTTGCGCATGAGCGCCTGATGAACCTTGTGATTGTAGGCGGCGAGAAGCTGGGCAATCCTCGCCTCGTAGGCGCGGGTGGAAGCACGGGCTTCATCCTGCGCCGTGCTTGAAGGCGCGGGCGTGGAGGGCGGCTGCTCCTGCGGCTTCTCAGGCTGCTCCTCTTCCTTCTTCGGCAGCATGACCTCGGCCTGCTCCGGGGGAAGCTCGATCTTTTCGGCCTCCTGTACCGGCTCGGGCTCGGGCGGCGGCGATTGCTCGCTTCCGGCCGAGGCCGCAGCCTGCTCGACGTTCGCCGCGTCGGGGCCGATGCTTTGGATCTCGTCGAGTGAGACCGTGGCGACGATGGTCAGATCGTCGCCACCCGCGCCGGACTGGATCGCGTCCGAGTCGAAATCGGCGGCGCCGGACATGAGCAGCGCAAAAGGCGCGGCGTGCAGGAGGAGCGCGGCAAGCGCGGAGACGAGGCGGATGCGAATGAGGGACGCGCTGTTCATGGGAGTATCACGGCGCGAGCGATGGCTTGCCGTGCGCGGCGTGGGAACCTTCCGCTTCCTTATGCACGATCGAGCCCGCAGGCGCGCTTTCGGCGGACGCTTCCGACAACAGCGAGATGCGCTTGTAGCCCGAAGCGTCGAGGCGGCCCAGAAGCTCCATCACCTCTCCATAAGGGATCGTCTTGTCGGCGCGCAGGAACACGAATCCGTCACCCTCGGCAGCATGGATCGAGGACAGGCGCGGAATAAGCGAACCGGCATTCACTTCCTCATCGCGAATATAGAGCCGGCGTTCGGCGGTGAGCGAAACGATCACCGGCTTCTCGGGCTTGGCGATCTTCTGCGCGGAGGTCTTCGGCAATTGCACCGGCACGCCCGCCATGAGTAGCGGCGCCGTCACCATGAAGATGACGAGCAGCACAAGCATCACGTCCACCATGGGCGTGACGTTGATGTCCGCCATGATCTTCGTTTGCGGGCGCGACGACCCGTTTCCGGGGATCAGACCGGCCATTCAGCCCTCACAATATCGGTGCGCGACATGTCAGCGCCTCGCCTGTGCCAGCACGGGCTCGCTCAGCGTTTCGCCCTGCCCCGCTCCATAGACCTTGAGCTTTGCGAAGCGCGTCGAGGCGGCGGCGAGGCGCTCGGCGACGCGGCCGAGCATCACATTGCTCTGATTGTAGAAGATGACGGCGGGAATGGCGGCGACGAGGCCGACGGCCGTCGCGAACAGCGCTTCCGCGATGCCCGGCGCAACCACGGCGAGGCTCGTGTCCTTTGCTGCCGCGATGCCCGCGAAGCTGCGCATGATGCCCCAGACTGTGCCAAACAGGCCGACGAACGGCGCCGTCGAACCGACCGTTGCGAGGAAGGGAAGCCCGGCCTGAAGCCGCTGCAACTGCGCGGCCGCTTCGGCATGCAAGCTTTTTTCGAGCCGCGCGGCGAATTCGGAAGGCCGCTCCCCATTCGAGCGAGGCTCCTCGTCGACAATCTGCCGGATGCGCGCGACGAGCCACGACGACGGCACGCCGCCTGTCGGGGTCGCGCTCTCAAGCGCCGTAACCTCTTTCGAGAAAGCGATAAGGCGCGCGAGCTTTTCGATCGCGATCGTCCAGCAGGCGATGGAAGCGATCACAAGAATGGCCATCACACCTTTGACGACCGGATCGGCATTTGCTAACAGGTCGCCAATCGCGAGGTGATCCATGCTTCTCTCTCTTGGAAGTGGCGTTCGGATCGCAGGCCGCCAGGGCGGCGAGCGCACCTGAAGCTATGCCCCATGAGGCATGACTTCGCAACCATGGCTTCCGCGAAAACATGTCGGCTACAGTCCGCGTGGAAGCTTGCCGGTGATCCCGACAACAACAAGACAGCGCTACAAACCGGGTTTGGCCCGAGGCTTGCATTTACCAATCCGGCAATCACGTTCTTGATTTGTTAGTCTTAAGCGTGAGTTAATATGCGGTATCGCGTAATCCCGCAGGAGCAGGGGAAGTAAGTAGGTTCAGATGACACGAGCTTTGCGGATAGGCATGCTGGCGCTTTGCTTCGGGTACACCGTGGCAGCGCAGGCAGGAGTGCTCTTGCAGGTCGATGGCCGCCCTATGCGCTGGTCGCCCGAAGCGCCCGGCAAGACGACCGTGATCACCTATGCGCTTCTCTCGGCCCCCTACAACGTCAAAAGCAATCGCAGCATCCTTAGTCCGAGCAACTGCGCCCATATGCGATCTTTCGCAGACATCGTCGCCGTATCGCCGGGCGTGACGGAAGAGGCAGCCAGGAAAGAACTGCGCGAGGCTCTGCGCACGTGGGAGAGCGTCGCCAACATCGCGTTCCACGAGGTTTCCGATCCGACCGCCGCCGAGATCGTCATCGGCGCGGCCGATGATCCGGGCGGCCGGGCATTCGCAAATCTCAGCTACCGCAGCGGAAAGGGCATCCCGACTCCCGTGACCATGGCGCTCGGCAAGCCTGCCGCGCCCGCACCTGCCGAAGGCGCGCGGGTCGACGGCGAGGGCGACGCCGTGGCGATCGATCAGGCCTATGTGTGTCTCAATCCGAAGTCGCCATGGAAAGTCGGCTTCGACGGCAATCTCAATGTGTACGACCTCCGTCACACCTTCACACATGAGGTGGGCCACGCCATCGGCCTCGACCATCCGGACGCGACCGGGGCCATCATGGGCTACCGCTACGATGAACAGGCGCGGACATTGCAGCCCTCGGATATCGCGGGCGTGCAACGCCTCTATGGCGTCGCCTCGCGCTGAAGGCGCGTCGCTCCTTCAATTCGGCAGAACGAAAGGCGGCTTCGGCCGTCTTTTTTTTCGATGAGCGGCAAGATGATGCCGCCCTCCCCCCGCGGCTTGTGCAGCACAATGGCTGTGTCTCAAGACCGACATCTCGCGCTGTGTAGCAATGCTAACAATATGACGTACACGATCAAGTAGAACCCGCGCCTCGTCCAGGACGCCAGAGCGGGCTGCGGATTTCATTCCGTAGACGGCGCAAGAAGCGAGGCCATTCCCTGCATCGTTGTTACTTCTTACACTGATCATATCGAATCCGCGCTTCGCTCATTCGGAATGAATTTCTGGCGAAGCGGTCTGTCTTGGAGAATGATTTTTTCCAAACCTCTTCACGGAACTTACCACGCTCCAACGCCTTTTCCTTCCCACGCGATACGGCAACAAGAGATCGCATGTTCCAAATGGAGTCTCAGTCATGGCTGACAAACAGTCGCAGGACAAAAATCCCGGCAACTTCAAGAATAACCCTCAGCGCGCTTCCGAGGCAGGCAAGAAGGGCGGCGAGCAATCCCACGGCGGTCAATCGCAAGGCGGTCAGGGCAGTCGTTCCTCGTCCACGCAGGGCGGCACCCATGAACAGCACGTAAAAGCTGGCCAGCAAAGCCACAAGAACAAATAGATCATCGGAAGAAACGGCGGCGTGGCCGCCGTTTCTTTTTCAACGATATGAGTCAAATATAAAAATTTATAGTCTTTTGATCGGCCGGTTTACCAAAGACCCGCTTTTCTTTCGGATCAATCCAGACCGCGACGCGTTCCTTCTCTCAACACATCGGCGAAAATCGATGAAACAAGGAGGAAAGCTTGATCAACAACGAAAATATTATCCCCACCCTGGCCTTCGTGACATTGGGCATCGTTCTCGTGTTCGCGGCGGTGCATTTTGCTCGCTTCCTGCAGAGGAGGCGTGAACGCCAAAACACCGAACTCGTCCAGCGAAGCGAAAAGACGCGTGAGCGTCAACGGTCGGCCTTCGATAGCAGGTAAAGCAACGGCGGGCGGCCTGATGGCCGTTCGCTCAGGAGAGAAGCTCATGCCAAAGGAATCCCCCCGTCAGAAGGAAGTCGTCGAGCGCGTGATGCACGAGTTCAAGCATGGCGAGCTGGAGTCGGGAACCGGTAAGCCGGTCAAATCGCGCAAGCAGGCCGTCGCCATCGCGCTGAACGAGGCTGGGGCTTCAAACCGGAACTCATCACAAAAAAATCGCGATAATCTCCGCCGCACGAAAAGGAAGGAGCGCGAAGGGGCCACCGCCAAACAGCAAAAGGAAGGCCATCTCTGATATTTCGTCCGGTCGGCGGGTAGCAGGCGATGGGTAGAATGCCATAAACGGCTCAGCGCCTACCCTGACGCCTCAGCAAGCGCTTTCCTGAACGCCTCGATATTTGCCACAATGACGGGCCTTTCGGCCGGTTTGTCGACCCCCGCCGGCACATCGAGGCGCATGCGCTTGTTGAAATAGTAAAGCAGCGCGCGCCGCATCGGGATCTCGGCCTGTCCGTCCGTCATTCCGTAATCGAGAGCGATGGTTTCCTGTTGGCTCGGCGCAAGCTCGGGGTTCGGCACGAGAACCGCCGTGAACGTCGTGTGCCACAGGATATCGTCCGCCGCGTTCGCCCCTGCCTCCCCCTCATCGCGCACGTCGCGGCACCGCGACAGAAGAAAATCCTTGAACTTCTCATCCCTGTGACAGAAAGCCCGAACGTGCCAGCGCATTCCGTCATGCGCGAAGGCGTGCGGGGTGATGCGCCGCCATATCGGCCCATCGATACGGCCCGGCGCCATGGACTGATAGAGGATCTCGATGGAATGCCGGTCCCGGATGACACCGACGAGACGCTTCAGCACGGTGGCGTCTATGCGGCGCCTCGGCACCGGCACGACGCCCGCTTCCGGCGCGCGTACGATCCAGGTGTCGTCAAGGCCGATAAGCCCGTCGGCGACACACCAGAGCTGGTCGAGATAACGGTCCGCGTCGGGCTTCATGAAGCGGGGCTGAAACTCCGCCGTCGGCACGTAACGCTTCTCGCTTGAATCATAACGCAGATTGAGCGGCGCAAGGCGCTGGTACAGCGCAAGGTCATTGGAAGCCTGCGGCACGGAAACGCCAAATCGCCCGGTGATGTCGCCTCGGCGAATCCCGCCCTCCCAGAAGGCGCGAAACTCGATGAACTCCAGACGTTGCTCTGTGCCCCAGCGCAGGCGCTCGTCCGCCGTATCCAAATTTTGCTCTCCCTACGGATCAAGTTTCTTGACGGGTCATAAAATTATACGCATAATTGAACTATAATGTGGTTCTCGTTGTCTTTCAACGGGGTAGACAAAATTTTGAGCGGAAGGTGCGCCGTCATGGGTGTAAAGATTGACATTATCGCGGCCGCCGGAGCCTTCCTCATCGACATTGGAGACGGCCGGTCCTCGCTCGTCTATTCGAAGGAGGCTTCCAGCCCCGACCTCGACACGGATGGTGGGCCGGAAGCGATGACGGAGTTGCATCGCCATCTGAAGAAATCCGGCCGCGATGGCCTCGCAACCGTGTGCATTACCGAACGGAACGCCTGCCGCCACTTCGGCGATGTCTTCTGGCTCCGGCATTCTGCCGCATATCAGGCTCCCGACCGCATCCGGATCGACGAACTTCGCGTTCCAGCCTCGCTTCTGATGGAGGAAGATGCGCGAGACGGCGACGAACTCGTGCGCCGGGAAGCGCTGTTTCGTCTTCGTCAGGGCAAAGGTGTGCTTGTCTTCTGCGGCGTGCCAAGCGTCCGTGCGTGGGTCGACCGCCACGGCGTCGATTTCGACCGCAACCAGCATCTTTTTGTCGACATGGCTGGCACCGGAGGCCGCAATCGCATCGCGGATACGCCGACCTCGCTGCCGCATTAGACAAACCGTCGCCGCGCGATCCAATTTTCCGCCGCTCCGCCGTTGCCTTCAGTCGCCTCCCCGGCAAGCGCTTTCATCTCATCGGAAAATCGCTTCACACTCTCGCGGAGGCGCTCTTCGCAATGCGCTTCACTGTCGCCGGAGCGCTGAACGCGTGCCGGGGAAGCGCCAACGCCGGGAACACAGACGGCGGCCATGGGCGCGACGCGGCGAGGATCTCACGCAATCCCCCGGTCGTTTCATCGGCTCCCGCGGCCCGGAAATGTGCGAGCCGATTTGCCGCAATCATCGCATTCCTGTCAGGTTTGTGCATTATCAACGACGCGCGCGCCTCTACGCGGAGGCGAGGACGAAACACGCGAAGCCGTAGCGGCCACCGTTGACTCATGAGCCGCAAGACCGGCGCATGAGAATGCGCGCGCGAGCGATCGTAAACCGCACATCAGAAAGCGGAAAAGGCAATGTTCAGGGAGAACGCGAAAGGAACGTGTTCAAACTCGAAGAGGAATTGCCATGACCGCTATCGTGGATCTTAACGGAAAACGCGGCCTTGTTATCGGCATAGCGAACGAAAACAGCATCGCGGCCGGTTGTGCTGCGGCGTTTCATCAGGCCGGTGCGGAACTCGCGGTCACATACCTCAACGACAAGGCGTTGAAATTCGTCAGTCCCGTTGCCGAGGCGCTCAAGGCCAAAATCCTCGTTCCCTGCGATGTCCGCGTTCCCGGCCAGCTTGAAGAGGTGTTCGAGACCATCGCCCGCCAGTGGGGACAGCTCGATTTCGTGCTGCATTCCATCGCTTTCGCGCCGCGCGAGGACTTGCAGACCAGCGTCGTTAACTGCTCGGCCGAGGGCTTCGCGCTCGCGATGGATATTTCATGCCACTCCTTCATCCGCACGACGAAACTCGCGGTGCCGCTGATGAGCGACGGCGGCTCGCTGCTGACGGTCACGTTCTACGGATCGGAGCGGGTCGTCGAAAACTATAACCTCATGGGCCCGGTGAAGGCCGCGCTCGAATCGACAGTCCGCTATATCGCCGCCGACCTTGCGGACAAGCGCATCCGTGCCAATGCCATTTCCGCAGGTCCGGTCAAGACACGCGCGGCTTCGGGCATCGGACGTTTCGATGAGCTTCTCGATGAAGTCCGCCAGCGCACGCCCGGTCATCACCTCGTCAGCATCGAGGATATCGGCCGCGTGGCCGCTTTCCTTGCAAGCGATGCGGGCGCCTCGACGAACGGCTCCGTTGTGTTCGCCGACAATGGCTTCCACACGGTAGCCTGACGCAAGTCAGACCGAGGTACAGTTGCAGGCTTGCGCTTGCGGCCGTACCTCGACCTCCACGCAACGCTCCGGCGCGAGCCGATCAGACCAGCGCGCCGTTGAAAGGTAGGAAAATGGACACGATCACGACCGCCCTCGTGCTCGCACTCGCGGTTGTGCTGAGCGGATGGGTGTCGCGCGCGCTCCCTGTCGCGTTGCCGCTGCCGCTCGTCCAGATCGCACTCGGCGCGGGCGTCGCCAACATCGCGGATCTCGGCGTGGAGCTGAAGCCGGACATCTTCTTTCTGCTGTTCCTGCCGCCGCTGCTGTTTCTCGACGGCTGGCGCATCCCGAAGGAAGGGCTGTTCCGCGACGCGACGACCATCCTGGAACTCTCCTTCGGCCTCGTGATCTTCACGGTGCTCGGCGTCGGGCTGTTTGTGCATTGGCTCATCCCGTCGATGCCGCTCGCGGTGGCCTTCGCACTCGCCGCCGTGGTATCGCCGACGGACCCGATCGCGGTGTCCGCCATTGCCCAGCGCGTTCCCGTGCCGAGGCGGCTCATGCACATTCTCGAAGGCGAGTCGCTCCTGAACGACGCATCCGGCCTCGTCTGCATGCAGTTTGCCGTGGCCGCGGCGCTGACCGGAACATTCTCGCTCATCGATGCAACCGGCACATTCGTCTGGCTCGCGGCGGGAGGCATCGCCATCGGCACCGGTGTCACATGGGCGGTGACACGGTCGAAAAACTGGTTCGCCCGCACCTTCGGCGAAGACCCCGGCACGCAGATCCTCATCAGCCTTCTCATACCGTTCGGCGCTTATCTTCTGGCCGAGCATTTCCATTGTTCGGGCATTCTGGCGGCGGTGGCCGCCGGCATCACCATGAGCTACGCGGAGCAGACCGGCCAGGCCATGGCGTTGACGCGGGTCAGCCGGGCCGCCGTGTGGGATACGGTGCAGTTCGCGGTCAAGGGCGTGATCTTCGTGCTTCTCGGCGAGCAGTTGCCCACCATCGGGGCGGGAGCCGCGCAGGTGGTACGCGACACAGGCCATAGCGATCCAGCGTGGCTCATGATGTACGTCGTCGCCATAAGCGCCGCGCTGATCGCGCTCCGTCTCGTCTGGGTCTGGGTGTCGCTGCGCTTCACGCTTTTTCGCGCGGCGCTTCGGGGCGAAGTCATCCGGAAGCCGGGCTGGCGCCTCGTCGCCGTCACCGCGCTCGCGGGCGTGCGGGGGGCGATAACTCTCGCGGGCGTTCTCACGCTTCCCCTCGTGATGGAGGACGGGCTTACGCCATTTCCTGCCCGCGACCTCGCGATTTACCTCGCGGCGGGCGTGATCATCGTGTCGCTCGTCATCGCCAGCATCGCCTTGCCGTTTCTCCTCGGCAAACTCAAGCTTCCGCCGGAACCGGCGCGGGAGGAAGAAGAGGACATGGCTCGAAGTCTCGTCGCCGAAGCCGCGCTGAGAGCCATCGAGACGCACAAGCGTTCCGGGGGAGACGATCTCGAAGACGCGGCTCTCTACGCAGATGTCGCGGCGAACATCGGCGACTTCTACCGACAGCGCATCCGCGACAAGTCGGCCGACGGCGAAGGCCGCGAAGCGGTGCGCCGCGCCTACGAGATCGAACGCGAGCTTCGTCTCGCAGCGATCCGGGCCGAGCGCATGGAGATTCTGCGCCTCCGGCGCTCCCGGCAGATTTCGGAGGAAGTGGCGCGCAAGTTCGTCCGCGAACTCGATTTCATCGAAGCGCGGCTGATGTCGGCCTGAGCCGAGGCACAAAAAAAGACGGCCGCCATGGGCGACCGTCTCCCGTCTCGCTTGCGCCGTATCCCCCCGTGCGGCGAGACTGTCTACTTCACGGCGGCAGACTCCGTGCCCGCCTTTTCCAGAAGACCTGAAGCGTGCGTCATGACGTGGAAGATCATGTTCTGCTCGATCACGCCCTGGAAGAGATGCGCCGAAGGCCCTTGGGCGAAAACCGCCACATCGTCGCCCGCGTGCGATTCCGCGTCGAGCGGAATCAGCGACTGCTGGCGAAAGTCGAGGGAGGTTGTGTCCACGCCGTTGAGATCGGCGCGCGGCTCGTTCGCCTTTGCCCCCGGACCGTTCAGGTAGCCGAGCGTGGTGTAGGGCTTGCCGTCGAGGCCATAACCGGCGAGGCCGAGGATCGGATTGCCGCGCTTGGGATAGCCCGAGATCGAAAAGACGTGGCTGTGATCCGCTGTGAGGATAATCAGCGTCTCCTCGGGATTGACCTTGGCGTAGGCGGCCTTTACCGCCTCGTCGAGCGCCAGCGTGTCGAGAAGCGCGAGTCCGGCCTTGCCGTCATGATGGGCGTGGTCGATACGGCCACCCTCCACCATCAGCACGAAACCGTCCTTGTTCTGCGATAGAAGGTCTATCGCCTTGGTGGTCATCTCCGCGAGCGAGGGTTCGCCCGCCTTGTCCTTCTCGCGTTCCGCCTCGTATTGCATGTGACTGCGCTCGAAAAGGCCGAGCACATGGCCCGTCTTGGCCGGGTCGATAGAATCGAACTGCGCCTTGTTCCAGACGTAGGCCCCATCGTTGTATTTGCGCTGCCACTCTTCGACGAGGTTTCGACCATCGGCGCGAGCACCCGTCTTGCCTTCGTACTCGGGATCGGCAGCTTCCTTCGGCAGGAAGTACGAGCGGCCACCGCCGAAAATCACCTCAAAACCATTGCCGGCCGGCCATTCGATGAGCTGGGTTGCGATGTCCTTGCAACCTGCCGCCTTCGCGGGGCCGGGCAGGTTCGTGTCGACTTCCCAGTCGCGGCCCGCAGTCTTGGCGTAGGCGGCAGCCGGTGTCGCGTGGGTGATGCGCGTGGTCGTAATGATGCCGGTCGAAAGCCCGGCCTTTTCCGCGAGTTCGAAAATCGTTGTGACTTCGTTGCCCTTCTGGCTCGCGCAATTGCCAACCACGACATGCTGATCGACGCCGATGGTCCCGTTGACCGACTTCACACCGGAAACCATCGCGGTCGCGGTCGGCGCAGAGTCCGCCACCTGGCTGTCATGCGTGTAGGTTTTCGACAGCGCCACGTAGGGAAGAAGCGTCTCGAAGGCGAGCGAGTTGCTCTCGCCGTCGCCGCCCCGCCGCTGGCCGTCGAGGATGCGCGCCGCCGTCACCGTCGGAATCGACATGCCGTCGCCGACGAAAAGGATAATGTTTTTGGCCTTTTTCGTGTTGGGCTGGCGCGCGAGGATCTTTTCGAGATCCGCTTTCGCCGCAAGAAAATAGCTGTCCTGAGCCTGTTTGATGCTCTGCGCCTCCGCTGGTGCGCAAAGCGCTGCAATGCCCGCGAACCCCAGGGCGACAGCGACGGTCCGTGATGTCATGTCGTGCTCCATGATGGGTTGCCAGCCGATCGGCAAACCCTGGCTTCCCTCTTACGACGGCCTTGTCACAGATATGTGTCGACGCCCGAACGGGACAGGTTTCGCACCGATTCCCGATCATGTCAGACATGCGCCGCGCGAATGGATGAGGTCCCGGTCTGGCGGCGCCCCTCCTCCCTCTTTCGTGGGTATTTTTAAATTTTTCGTTTTGTTTTCAACGGTAGTCCGAAAGTCTTAGCCCCAATGTCTTAGCTCCGTCGCATGGGAGCTATGCTAAATCTGCGATGTATTCGCGCACCGGAAACGCCTCCGGCAACCGCCATTTGTCCGGTTTTTCGAAAACAGACGCATATCCAAGATTGGGAGGGTTTAGTGACAGACATCGCAGCAGGAAGAGCCTACACGCCTGCCGGGGAAATAAGCCCGGCGGAACAGCGCAAGGTGGTCTTTGCGTCATCGCTCGGGACGGTCTTCGAGTGGTACGACTTCTACCTTTACGGTTCGCTCGCGGCCATCATCGGCTCGCACTTCTTCTCGGGCCTGACCGAGTCCGGTCAGTTCATCTTCGCCCTGCTCGCCTTTGCTGCGGGCTTCTTCGTGCGCCCCTTCGGCGCCATCGTGTTCGGCCGCCTCGGCGATCTCGTCGGCCGTAAATACACCTTCCTTATCACCATCCTCATCATGGGCCTGTCGACCTTCCTCGTCGGCGTCCTGCCCGGCTACAACACGATCGGCGTCGCGGCGCCCGTCATCCTGATCGGGTTGCGCCTGCTGCAGGGCCTGGCACTCGGCGGCGAATACGGCGGCGCTGCGATCTACGTGGCGGAGCATGCGGAACCCTCCAAGCGCGGTTATCGCACGAGCTGGATTCAGACGACGGCGACGCTCGGCCTGTTCCTCTCGCTCATCGTGATCCTGCTCTGCCGCCAGTTCTCGCCCGGCGATACCGCTGCCGAAAAGGCTGCCTCGTTCGCGGCGGAATACGGCTTCTGGCGGATTCCCTTCCTCGTTTCCATCGTGCTGCTCGGCATCTCGGTCTGGATCCGCATGACCCTGAACGAATCGCCGGTCTTCAAGCAGATGAAGGAAGAGGGCCGCACCTCCAAGGCTCCGCTCTCGGAAGCTTTCGGCAACTGGACCAACGGCCGCATCGTTCTTCTCGCGCTTCTCGGCCTCACGGCCGGTCAGGCCGTCGTTTGGTACACGGGCCAATTCTACGCGCTGTTCTTCCTGACGCAGACGCTCAAGGTCGATCCCTACTGGTCGAACATCATGATCGCGATTGCGCTGCTCATCGGCACGCCGTTCTTCGTGATCTTCGG
The DNA here is from genome assembly GCF_003992725.1 of Rhodomicrobium lacus. Lineage (NCBI taxonomy): Bacteria > Pseudomonadati > Pseudomonadota > Alphaproteobacteria > Hyphomicrobiales > Hyphomicrobiaceae > Rhodomicrobium > Rhodomicrobium lacus. The sequence goes on from NZ_RZNF01000001.1 coordinate 26,022, forward strand.
CTGGCTCTCCGACAAGATCGGCCGCAAGCCCATCATCATGCTGGGTCTGCTGCTCGCGATCCTCACCTACTACCCGACGGGCCTTCTGAAGCCTCTCGGCCTCGGCTCCTATGCCTATCCCGGCGTGTTCGAACTCCTGACCCATGCCGGTAACCCGCAGCTTGCCAAGGCCATCGACACGTCACCGGTGACGGTCCTCGCCGATCCGAGCCAGTGCCGTCTCCAGTTCGACCCCGTCGGCAAGTCGAAGTTCACCTCGCCTTGCGACGTTGCGAAGTCCTCGCTCGTCAAGGCCGGCGTGCCTTACATCAACGAAACGGGCGCGGCTGGCACAGCCTCGATCAAGATCGGCGATACGATAGTGCAGTCCTATGACGCTGCCGGCCCCGATGCGAAGGCGCAGGGCGACCGCTTCAAGAAGGAACTCGCCGAAGCGCTCAAGACCGCTGGCTATCCGGCCAAGTCTTCGCTCGAAGGCGTGAGCTGGACCGTTGTCGCTCTCCTCGTCTACCTCGTCATCCTCGTGACGATGGTGTACGGCCCGATCGCGGCGATGCTCGTCGAACTCTTCCCGACCCGCATCCGCTACACCGCGATGTCGCTGCCCTATCACATCGGCAACGGCTGGTTCGGCGGCTTCCTCCCGATCACCGCCTTCGCCATCGTGGCCTCGACGGGCAACATCTACGCCGGCCTGATGTATCCGATCATCGTGGCGATCATGACCCTCGTCCTCGGCGTGCTCTTCCTGCGCGAGACGAAGGGCCGCGACATCATCAACTAACGAAACTTCGCCCCGGGGCTTAGGCCCCGGAGGCTGCCACTCATTGGGAAAGCTCGCGTTTTACGCGGGCTTTTTTCGTTTCCGTTAATGCCTCGCAAGGCATCCGCGGTCGTTTGTCGATGCATCGGGCAAGCCCGTGAGCCAACGCGCGAGAAACGCGTTTCACTTCAATCGCGTTCAGCGCGCCAAAAAATACCGACAGGAGAGGAAACGATGAAACGAATGATCGCGGCAGCCGCGATGACCGTCTGCTTCAGCGGCGCCGCCTGGGCTGCCTGCAGCGGCGGCTCGCTTCCGGACGGTAAGGGTGGATGCTACTACCCGCCCTTCGCATCCGCCGACTGGTACAAGAAGCAGAAGATCAGGGAAGCGCGCATGCGCCGCTTGTGTGCGATGGGCCGGAAATGGGCATGCCCCGGACCGGGTCCCGTTGTGAGATAGGGAGCGACAAAGCGCGGCGGGGGCGTGAGCTTCGAGCCCGCCGCGCGATCTTGACAGGTGTCAGTCCGCCTCCCGGCTTTCGCCCGCGCCGACGACGGCCACCGCCGTCATGTTCACGAGGCCACGCACGGAGGCGGAGGGCGTCACGATATGAGCGGGCATCGCCGCGCCGAGCAGGATCGGGCCGATGGAGATGGCCGAACCGAGCACCTTGATCGCGTTATAGGCGATGTTGGCCGCGTCGAGCGACGGCATGATGAGCACATTCGCCTCCCCTTCGAGCTTCGAATAGGGGAACAGCTCGCGCCGCACACCTTCCGCCAGCGCCATGTCGGAATGCATCTCGCCCTCGGCCTCGACACCCGGTTCACGCTCCCAGAACAGTTGCAGCGCCTCCCGCATCTTCTTCGCGCTTGGCGTGTTGGCGCTGCCGAAGTTCGAGTGCGACAGGAAGGCGAGTTTCGGGGTCAGGCCGAAGCGGGCCACCTGCTTCGCCGCGAGAGAAGCGGCTTCCGCCACTTCCTCGGCGGTCGGGTCGTAGTTGACCTGCGTATCGGCGACGAAGAACGTGCCGGACTCGAGCACAAGCGCGTTCAGCGCGGCGAAATTCCTGACGCCCGCGCGCAAGCCGATGATGTCGCCGATGTCCTTCAAGTGCCTGTCGAAGCGGCCGGTCGTGCCGCAGATCAACGCGTCCGCGTCGCCGCGTTTCAGCAGCATCGCCGCGATCACGGTGTTCTGCCGACGCGCGGCAACGCGCGCATCCGAGCGTGTGATGCCCTTGCGGTCGGTGAGACGGTGGTACGCTGCGGCGAGATCATCGACGCTAGCATCTTCGGTCGGGTCGAACACCTGGAAATCGACGCCGGGCTTCATCGGCAATGCGAGGTCGCGCAGGCGCTCTTCCATGAATTTGCGGCTGCCGACGAGGATCGGCTGCGCGATGCCTTCCGACAGCACCTGATAGGCTGCCTGCAGAACCTTGACGCGGTCGCCCTCCGCGAAGATGACGCGCTTCGGCGCGCGTTTCGCCGCCTCGAACACGGGCTTCATGACGAGGCCCGAGCGGAACACGAAGCGCACGAGCTTCTCGCGATAGGCGGCGAAATCGGCGATGGGGCGTGTGGCGACGCCCGACTCCATGGCGGCGCGGGCCACGGCGGGGGCAAGCCGCGTGATGAGACGCGGATCGAACGGCTTCGGAATGATATAATCCGGCCCGAAATGGAAGCTCTCCGCGCCGTAGGCCGTCAGCACGATGTCATGCGCCTCGGCCTGCGCGAGGTCGGCGATGGCCATCGCGCAAGCCTTCTTCATCGCCTCGTTGATCTCGGTCGCGCCCGCATCGAGCGCACCCCGGAACAGGAAGGGAAAACACAGGACATTGTTGACCTGGTTCGGGAAGTCCGACCGGCCCGTGGCGATGATCGCGTCCGGGCGCACGGCCTTCACCTCGTCCGGCATGATCTCGGGCGTCGGGTTGGCGAGCGCCATGATGATCGGCCGGTCCGCCATGGTCTTCACCATGTCGGCGGAGACGACGCGCGGTGCGGAAAGGCCGAGGAAGATATCCGCATCGACCAGCGTTTCTGCGAGCTTGCGGAAGTTCGTCGGCTGGGCATAGCGCGCGAGGTAGGGATTCATCTCCTCGGTACGGCCTTCGTAGACCACGCCGACACGGTCGGAAACGAAAATATTCTCGCGCTTGAGGCCGAGGCTCACGAGCAGATTGAGGCAGGCAAGCGCCGCCGCGCCCCCGCCGCAGCACGCGAGGCGCACGCTGCCGATATCCTTGCCGACGAGCTTCAGCCCGTTCAGGATCGCGGCGGCGACAACGATGGCCGTGCCATGCTGATCGTCGTGCATGACGGGGATCTTGAGGCGCTCGCGGAGTTTCTGTTCGATCTCGAAGCACTCGGGCGCCTTGATGTCCTCAAGGTTGATCGCGCCGAAGGTAGGCTCAAGCGCCGCCACCGCATCGACGAAGCGGTCGGGGTCTTTCGCGTCCACCTCGATGTCGAAAACATCGATGCCGGCGAATTTCTTGAAAAGCACGGCCTTGCCTTCCATCACCGGCTTGGAGGCGAGCGGACCGATATTGCCGAGGCCGAGAACGGCTGTGCCGTTGGTGATGACGCCGATCAGATTGCCGCGCGCGGTAAGCCGCGCCGCCGCCGCCGGGTCCGCCACGATCTCGTCGCAGGCAAACGCGACGCCCGGCGAATAGGCGAGCGAAAGGTCGCGCTGGGTCGACAGCGGCTTCGTGGGCGTGACGGCGAGTTTTCCCGGCGGCTCGCTCTCGTGATATTCGATCGCGCTCTGCTTGAAATCCTTCGCCATCGGGGCCGTTCTCCTGCGGGTGTTTGTCGCCCCACAGCTAGGCCATTCGCGCCGCCTGTTCAATGCACGCTTGCGCTACGCCGCCGCGCGACTATCAGCCATGCGAGGATAGAGCAAAAAGCGCAATCACACCTTCGGGACGAAGATGAGCCGCTCGACCGGTTCTCCCTCGCAAAGATGCGATACGCAGATTTCGTCGATGTCCTCGACAGACTTCGGCGCGTACCAGATCCCCTCCGGGTAGACGACGACCACCGGCCCCGCCTGACAGAAGCCGAGACAGCCCGTCACCGTGACGGCGAGTTCCGGGTCTTGCAGCGCCTGAATTTTTGCGGAAAGCCGCTCGATCAGCGGCATCGCGCCCGAGGCCGCGCAACTGCCGCGCGGATGCATCGGCGGCCTCTGCTGCGCACAGATGAAGACGTGGCGCTTGAACACAAGCGGCAGGTCGAAGGGTCTGCCCTCGGGGGCGGTTGTGAGGGCTTCGGTCATTCGCTTCTCCTGTGCATCAGCCGCGCGCGGCAGAAGGCAAAGAGCAAGGTTCGTACCGAAAGCCCTCACAGGTGTAGAAAGAGCGAACGGTGGGGAGTGTTGCGCTGTGTAGGCCGGGGCGGGGGCTGGAACTGGACTAATTAAACAAAGCGAATGTTCCGTTCCGGCCAAAATGACGCATGCTGACCGCGCCGCTTCGGCGCCCTTCGAAGAAAAGGCGGTGCACTTTTGCACACCGCCCGCAAATTCGCGATCCCGCGAGCCGCTATTCCGAAACGATCATGATCTCCGGCGGCCCGGCGTCGTCATCCTCCGCAAGCTCGACGCCCGCGATGCACACGTCGCCGTCGATGATCGCGACAGGGATGCTTTCGAGGCTCTGGAACTTGCACTCGCCTTCGACGCAAAGCCCCGTACTCGGCTCGAACCGCGCATCATGCTGCATGCAGTGCAGATGGCGCCGCCCGTCCGACACATAGTTTTCGGACTCTTCGTAAAGCGGCCGCTTCTCGTGCGGGCAGGCGTTTACGTAGGCGTAGAACTTCCGCGCCTCGTCGCGCACGATGAGGATGGGAAAAGGCTCTTCCTTGCCATCCGGTCCGACCTTCGCAAGGGTGAAGGGCTGCACCCAGCCGGGCGCGATGTTCGCCTCGCAAACAGCGTAGACGATGGTTTCTTTGGTCTCGGTCATATGTCCGTCCCTGTGCTGGGTTGCGCCATGATCTTTTCGCGATGTGATGCAAGGAGCATGCCCCCCGGCGCGCCCTTACCTTAGAACCATTTCAGGCCGGATGCTAATCGTTTGCGCAAGGCGCTCCGCGCAGGCATGGTGCGCTCGCATAGTGTCGGGGAGGAGAGATTTTTTCCGGGAGGGACGATGAGAATTTTGCTGGCTGTTTTTGCTGCGGCACTCGTCGGCGCGCCTGCGCAGGCCGATGCCGCCGAGCCGCTCGAAGCCTGTCTCGACACGGCGAATTCGACCGTCGAAACGCGAAACTGCATCGGTCGCGATTATGAGCGAAACGACGGCGAACTGAACGCGATTTATAAACGGCTTCTCGAAAAATATTCCGCCGACGACGCCGACACCCGCGAGAGGCGGCGGCGGCTGATCGAGGCGCAGCGCTTGTGGCTTCGTTTTCGCGACGCCAATTGCAGTTGGCAGGGCGCCAAGATGATTGGCGGAACGAGCGAAGACCTGATCGTCGCCGGATGCTTGAACGATATGACGAAAGACCGGACCAAGGAATTGAAGGCGGACTGATGCAAGAAACGCCCATGAAAGGCGCCCGCGATACCGGCGGAGCCGTGGCCGGCGATTCCCTTCCTGCTGGCGAGCGGATGCCGCCCGCCTCGCCGCTGCAGGACGCGGTCGAATACCAGCGCCCGCCGCTGACCGCCACGTTGGGCCTGATCGGCGTCATCCTCGCCGTCTATCTGTGCGAAGCCGTGTTCCGCATCGCAGGAAGCGGCACCCTCTTCGATCCCGGCATCTCGACGCTCGTCGCGCTCGGCGCGCTCGACAAGAGCCTCGTCGTCGAAGGCGGCCAGTGGTGGCGGCTCTTCTCGGCGCCGTTGCTGCATGGCGGCGTGCCGCACCTTGCCTTGAACGGCCTCGCACTTCTTTTTGCGGGCGCTGCGCTGGAGCGCGTGGTCGGCCCCAGCTGGTTCGCAGCGATCTTCGTGGTCGGCGCGCTCGGCGGCGGGCTGGCCTCGCTTGCCATCAACGCGGCAGACCTGATTTCGGTCGGCGCGTCGGGCGCGATCATGGGGCTTTTCGCGGCGGCGCTCGTCATCGCTTACCGCTTTCCGAAGCATTCGCGCCAGCGGCGGCTGATGCTGTCCGGCTCGCTCGGCGTGCTCATCCCTTCGCTCATTCCGCTGTTCGACGGGCTGTTCGGGCAACGGATCGACTTTGCTGCGCATATCGGCGGCGCGGTCGCGGGTGGCATTGTGGGAGCGACGCTGCTCGGCCTCTGGCATCCGGACGGCGAAGCGCCGCCGCATCGCAAGACGGCCCTTCTCGTGGCGGTACTCGGCCTGTGTGGCGCGATATTCGCCGCTTCGCAGGTCGCGGCGACCTACAGTTCGCAGACCCTGGCCGTCTTCATCATCCCGGATGCAAGGCTACCCAAGGGCATCGACGAGATACGGACCCGTTCGGCGGAACTTCTCGCCGAGTTTCCCCGCGATCCCCGCTCGCATATCTACCGCGCCGTCACCCTGCAAGGCGACAACGACAATGCCGGCGCGGAACGCGAATGGCGCGCGGCTCTTGCCGACCGCGAGATGCTGCGAACGTTCTTCAAGCCCGAGCTTGAGCATCTGATCCGGGTGAACCTTGCGCTGCTCCTGAAGGATAGCGGGCGGCGGGCGGAGGCCGCCGAGATGGCAAGCCCGGTCTGCGCCTCCAGCGGCGAACGCCAGATCCTGCTCGAAAATGCGGGGCTTTGCCCGCGATAAGCTACATTGATCTTAATCATCGATTCGGGTAAAGATTTAAAAACTCCGAACACGGATCAATGTCTTGAAGAATCGTGCCGAAGAAGCTCGTCGCAGCACGATGAGCAAAAAATATGGCAAGCTCCTCTCGTCCATGAGAGATAATCCGAAGTCGGACTGGACGATCGAGGATATCCAAAAAATATGTGATAATGTCGGTGTAGCGTTATGGCTCCGACAAGGGGATCACATTAAAAGATAGCAAGTGACCTTGTGAGTCAGTACGTGTTAACGATACCTTATAACAGACCGATCAAAGCACCTTATATAAAGCAGTTTGTTAAGCTCATCGATGCTCATATCGAGCGTTGTATGAAAGGTGGAGAGAGATGACTGACGCTACCTATCCGGCAGTTGTCATCAAGCTTCCTGAAAAGGATGGTGGCGGATTTCTAGCATATGCCCCTGATTTACCGGGATGTATGTCAGATGGAGAAACCGATGCTGAAGCTCTGCAATATTTAAGGCTTGCCGTAGACGAATGGTGCGACGAGGCTAAAAGGCTGGGAAGAGACGTACCCAAGCCTGGGTCTGCTGCGAAAGCTGCGCAGACCCACCGGGAAGATGTGGCTCATTTGGTTAAGCTGCAGACGGAACGTTAGAAAAGCGATAAGCTTTAATCAACGATCTCAATTCCGAGCTTGATGCTGTTAGATCGCGCGTAGAAGATATAATGTCTTCTGATCGGTATCTTCTACGCCAAGCGGGTTGGGACGACGATGCGTTACCTGTGACTGCGGCAGCATACGCAGTTTGCTTACGATACAATTGAGTTTTCGTTTTATTAACGCGTGATGTTAGCCCAACCGTTGACGGGATTGACGTCGACGGCCACCTCGACCTCATGCTCGCCACCGCCGAGCAGCACGCCGCTGACGGGACTTACATCCTGAAAGTCGCGCCCGAAGGCGATGGCAATATGCTCCTCGCCCGGGATCATGTTGTTCGTCGGGTCGAAATCGACCCAGCCGATTTCCGGCGACCAGACCGAAATCCACGCATGGCTCGCATCCGCGCCGACAAGCTTCGGCTGCCCGGCGGGCGGATAGGTGAGCAGGTAACCGCTTACATAGCGGGCGGCGAGGCCCATCGTCCTCAGGCAGGCAATTTCGAGATGAGCGAAGTCCTGGCACACGCCGCGCCGGATGCGGAGCACTTCCTCGACCGAGGTCGCGGCATCGGTCGCGCCGCTCTCATATTTGAAATCGCGGTTGATGCGCGCCGTCAGATCCTGCACGGCTTCGAGCATCGGGCGGCCTTCCACGAAGCTCGACCGCGCAAATTTGTGGATGTCGCGCGACGGGCGGATGAAGCGCGAGGGGCAGGAATACTGGATGGCCTCGAACGTCTCCGGGCCGAGATTGGCGCGAAGTTGCGCGGCGACGTCGTTCCAGCTTGCCGTGCGGTGCGTATCGATCGGCGCGGGCGCGAACACCTCGACCTGCGCGCGCGAATGGATCAGCAATTCGCGGTGATCCTGCTCGATGGCGATGAGCGAGACGGGGTTGCCGAAATCGTCGATCATCTCCGCCTTGGAGGCGGGTGCCGGATCGATGATGAGGCTGTGCCGCGAGACGGTCTGGCGATAGTGGGAGCGGGGCGTCAGGTGCAAGACATGGTGGGACTGCGAAACCGGCGCCGAATAGCGATACGTCGTTCGATGACTGATCTCGAAATTCATGAATGGCTACCGAAGCGGGTGTAGACGCGCCGAAGCTCGTCTTCGGTCAGGTTGAAGTAACGGCGCGTAATCGCTTCGGAAAGCTTCGGCAAGCCCGAAATCAGGGCGCCCAGCAACTCCTGAAGCTCGACGCGCCGGCCGGACGCGTCGGCATGCTCAAGGCTCGCGACCTTTGCCAGGCGCACCTTCGTCAGGAGTTCAAGAATGAGCCGCTGTTCTTCATTGTGCGGCGCATGGGGCGACGCCTGCGGAAGCGCCTGAAGATGATCCGTGATCGCGCAGAGCTGGAAGCCGATACCGCGCGGGTTCGCCTCGTCCACCATGAGAAGGTCGAGCACGAGCGAGAGGATCGGCGCGAACAGATAGCGCTGGCGGAAGGTGATGGTGCTGTCCGCCACGTTCAGCACGAAGAAGAGGCGCGCCGTCTCGTCGTCCTCGCGCCGCACTTCGCCGAACAGCGCCAGAAGCAGTTCTGCCAGATTATAGGCGCGTTCGAGCCGCCGCCCGATGTCGGTAAAGCGCCAGCCGTAGTTCCGCGTCATGTTCTCGGCGGTCAGCCCGTTGAGCGACGCCATGGTGACGATGCCCGCGTTGAGCCTGTCGAGCAGCTTCACCGAGTCGGAGAGGTCGTTCGCCTGCGGAGACGCGATGTTCGAGAAGCGGAGCAGCGTCTGCCACACCTCCAGCGAAAGGCGCTCGCGCACGATGCTGCCCACGCGCAGCATGTTGCTTTCGAGGCCAGGCAGGCTGTGCGAGCGCCCGGGGGCGGTCATCAGCAGGCGCACCGATTGCTCGATGGCGCGCGGATCGTGGCCGATCCCCGCCGCCGAAGCGGGTTGATCCTTCGACAGGATGAGTTCGAGCGCGCGCCGTCCGCCCGCACCGATGGGCACCGTGCCGGAGTCCTCCGAGCGGCTCAACGCACCGCGCATGAGACGCATCACCCAGTCCGCGCGCTCGCAATAACGGCCGAGCCAATAAAGGTTGTCCGCGATGCGGCTTCTGAGGCCGATGCCCGCGCGCAGCACGCGCGCCACCTCGGCGGCCGGGCGCATCAGCGAGATATGCGGTGGCATGACATCGTCGTCGGAGGCGATCCACACGTCGCGCGAATGACCGTCGCGCGCCGACATGGCGACGCCCGGCGTTCCGTCGAGCGACATGGCGAGACCGCCCGGCATCACGCGATAGTCGCCATCGATTCCGGCCACGAACAGCCGCATCGCGAAGCGGCGCGATGTCAGCCCTTCGGCCGTCCAGGACGGCGCATAGGCGCTGTCCGAACGCTCCTCGGCCACATAATCCTGCCCGTTCACATCGAGCTCGAAGCGCAGCGCGTCGAGCGCCTTGGGCGTCAGCGTTTCGAGCATGATGCCGACTTCGGCGCGGCCCGGGCGCCCCGTGCCCTCATGCGCGTGGCGGATCACGAAGCGCTCGGGATGCGCGAACACGAAGACGCGCGATTCCATGTCGCCGAGCCAGCGGCGGTGCGTGTCGTGGAGCACCAGATCCTGCCCGAGAAGCGCGCGGCTGATGTCGGGCAGAAGCGGCCCGAGCCCCCGGTTCTCCATGATCGACGAGCCAAGGAAGTTCATCATCAGGCGCGGATTGCGCCTGAGCGCCTGCACGAGCCCGACCGGACCGGCAAAACCGTTCGGATCGAGTTCGAGCGGATCGCAATGCGAACCTTCCACGCAGCGGATGATGAGATCGATGGGCTTCAGCCCTTCGAGCGTCTTCATGTACACGCGGCTGCCGATCACGCGCAGATCGCCGCCTTCCACGAGCTGGAAGCCGAGATAGCGCGAAAGATAGGCGTGGCTGAAATAGTCGTCGTGCCTCGGACCGGGGGTAAGCAAAGTGATGAGCGGGTCGTCGCGCTCGATGCGCTGCAGAAGTTCGGTCTGAATCTGCTGGAAATGCGAAGCGAGCCGGACCGCGCGACAGTCTCGGAAGACGTCGCCCATGAGCTGGCCGTGCAGCAGCCGGTTCGCCAGAGCAAATCCCACGCCCGCCGGCGTCTCGGCGTGCACATCGATGATGCGCCATTCGCCGCTTGCGTCCCGTATGAGGTCGGCGGCGAAGAAATTGATGAGATGCCCGGTGTTTTTCGGCTCGCGACAGGCGCGAAGGAAGGCCGGATCGCTGAACACGAGACGCGGCGGCACACGGCCCGAGCGAAGCAGGGTTTGCGAGCCGTAGAAGTCCTTGGCCATCATGTCGCAAAGCTGCGCCCGCTGGATGAGGCCGCGTTCCAGCATCGCCCACTCGCCGGCCGAAATCATGATGGGAATGAGGTCGATCGACCAGGGCTGGCGGCTGCCGGGCTCGGCGAAGAGGTCGTGCGCTATGCCATTCTCGGCGACGAGGCGGCGAAGCCGCTCCTGACGCTGCGCCTGCTCCTCAAGGGGAATTGCGCCGAAAGCCTCGGAAAACGCGCGCCACTGAGGCCGGATTCTTCCGTCGGCATCGATGGCTTCGTCGTGCCCGACCGTCGGCGGCGTGTAGGCTGCAAGCAAGTCCTGCGGCATAATGGGATTTTGCACCGTGCTGCTCATGGCCTGCACTTAAGCTTCCCCCGGCATTGCCGGAGGACACCATCCGTTTCGGTCGATCATTTCGCCCCCAAGCGGCCGTGGAATGCTTCCAGTTTCACCCAATTGTAACATTCCTTCCGGGGCTTCGCCAGCGTGGCGGTTGGAAACGCTAATAATGTTGCGCCTTTGGCAAAAAATGATTGCCGTCGGATGCGACAAGGCGGCGCGGAGTGCGAGCGCCATGCGTTCGGACAACTCCGCTCCAGCCTGGCGTTTCGGTCTCAAGAAAATCGACGGCGCCCGTCGTTCGACAATCCGGATAATAAACAAGTTTCTTCGGGGATCTGAGCCTGCATCATCTGCGCGCTCCATGACAAGCCCGAACGCCAGGTGATCGAACACCGGCGCCAAAAGAAATCCCCGACGCAAAAGCGTTGGTGATGGCAGCTGCTCTTCAAGCGAGGAGAGGCCGCCGCAAGTCGCTAGTGGAGCGAATTTGACATTTGAGTCCCGGTGGCTGCGCGCTCTAGCTCAAATGTCAAATTCAATAGCTCCACTAGAATCATGATGTGGCTCGTGGTCCTTTCGATTCCGACATTTGCTCGCAAGCGTGCTGCAAGCGGATGCAAATGTCGGAATCGGATCACTAGAACAGCTTCAGGCCCGGAGGCAGAGGCAGACCCGCCGTCAGCGCCTGCATCTTCTCGGCCATGACCTGCTCGGACTTCTGCTTTGCGTCGTTGTGGGCGGCAACGATCAGATCTTCCAGAATTTCGGCTTCCTCCGGCTTGATGAGGCTCGGATCGACGGACAGACCGGCCATCACACCCTTGCCGGTGAGCCGCACGCGGACGAGTCCGCCGCCCGAGGTGCCTTCCACCTGCATGGTCTCAAGCTCGGTTTGAAGCTCGGCCATCTTGGTTTGCAGTTCTTGCGCCTGCTTCATCATCGACATGATGTTTTTCATTAGGAAACCTCTCCTTGGTTCGGTTCAGAAGCCTCGGCCGAAGCCCGGAACCCATTCTTGCTCAACGACCGATCCGCGCCGGACGATCCGCCGGGCGCTCTCAATCGAGCTTTCGCACATCCGTTATCTCGGCATCCGGGAAATGATGAAGAATGCTCTTCACCGCAGGATGCTTGCGAATCTCTTCCTTGGCCTGCGCCTTTTCGTCCCTCATGCGCGCGCCGAGCGGGGCAAGCCCGCGCTCCTCCGAGAGCGAAACGATCCAGCGCTCGCCGGTCCAGGCTTGCAGTTTCTTCGCAAGCTCGGGAGCGAGCGACTGCGGCGCGCCTTCGAGAAGATGCAGTTCAAGAAAGCCAGAGCCGAATTTCACGAGTTCGACCTGTTCTTCAAGCGCGATTTTGAGCTTGATGTCGCGGGTGGCTGCGGCCTCGGCAACGATATCCTCGAAAGATCCGAAGCGGGGCGCGGTTTCTTCCGGGGCCTGAACGATGCGCGCGACAGCCTGTGCCCCTTCGTTTCCTCGTGAGGCGATTGCGCGGGGGCGCGCGGCATCGAAACCGGCGGTCGGCGACGGCGCGCCTTGAGCCGAATCGCGGACTGCGGCTCGTTCGCCACCCTTCAGATCTCCGATGACATCGGCGGGTGACGGCAACTGCGCCGTATAGCACATGCGGATGACGAGCATCTCTGCTGCCGCAAAGGGACGCGGCGCGCGCGCAGTCTCATCCAGCCCCTTGAGAAGCATCTGCCAGGCAACGGCGAGGCGGGGAACCGGAAGCGCCGCCGCGAGACGGTCGGCGCGCGCGCGATCCTCGGCCGACAGGTCCGGCGGATAGGCGCCCGGAAGCACCTTGAGGCGCGACAGCGCATGCACCGCGTCGGCCGCGTCGGAAATGATCAGTGAAGGGTCAGCGCCCCGCTCGTTCAACGCCCCGAGTGCCGTGAGCGCGCCCGCCGCATCGCCATCGAAGATGCGCTCCAGCAGATCGAAGATCGCGGCGCGGCCCGAAAGGCCCAGCATGTCGAGCACCGAGGAGGCGGTGAGGCGGCCTTCGGCCATGGTCAGCGCCTGATCGAGCAGCGACAGCCCGTCGCGCACGGAACCTTCCGCCGCCCGCGCGATCAGCGCCAGCGCCGCTTCATCGGCGGCGTAGCCTTCCTTTTCGAGGATGTGCGCGAAATGGGCGGAAAGAAGCTCCGGCTCGACTCGGCGCAGGTCGAAGCGCTGGCAGCGCGACAGGATCGTGACGGGGACTTTGCGGATTTCGGTCGTTGCGAAAATGAACTTCACATGCGGCGGCGGCTCTTCGAGAGTCTTCAGAAGCCCGTTGAAGGCGGACTTGGACAGCATGTGAACTTCGTCGATGATGAACACGCGGTAGCGCGCCGACGCCGGCTTGTAACGAACCGCCTCGATGATCTCGCGAATGTCGTCGATGCCGGTGTTGGAGGCGGCGTCCATTTCAAGCACGTCGACATGGCGGCTCTCCATGATGGCCTGACAATGGCGGCCGAGTTCGGCGATGTCGAGCGTCGGGCGGTCCGGCAGACCGTCGCGCTCGTAATTCAGCGCGCGGGCGAGGATGCGGGCGGTGGTGGTCTTGCCCACGCCGCGAACGCCCGTCAGCATGTAGGCCTGCGCGATGCGGTCCATCGCGAATGCGTTGCGCAGCGTGCGGACGAGAATGTCCTGACCGATGAGATCGTCTAGCGTGTGCGGACGGTATTTGCGCGCGAGGACGAGATAGGATTGCGCCTTGCCCGAAACTTCGGAGGTGGGGAGCGCCGAGGCGTTATCGCTGTTGCTCATGTCCCAGATCCGGCAGGCGGACCGTCATGCGCCCGATCATGGTGCCGCGACGGCGGCATCAAAGCCTTCTGTCGCAGAAGCAACTGCGACGACCGCCAACAACAAGGCGGTAAAAGAAAAGCCGCGAAAGACGGCGGTGAGAGGCTGGACAGCAACCCGCATCGGATTCGTTAGGGCTGCTTCCTTCCGGACCTGACCCGGTTGGCGAGCGATACGCCTGCGCCAACCTCCCGCCCCCTATATCGCCGTTTCGCGCGTCTCTGGCAAGAGGGCTTTGCGTTCAGCCTTGGCCGCGCGCTTTTTTTCGCATTTGCAGCCGGGCCCGCATGGCGGCTTCTTCGTGCATTTCTGCCTTTTCCGGCGGTCACGGCCATTTTCATCCGTGCGGCTGAGGCTCCTCCAATGGGCTTTCAGCCGTGCGTGGAACGCTTTCGGCTTCTCCGCGTAGAGGTGCTTGCCGCGCTCCTTCGCATCGGCCAGCAGCGCGGCCTGCTTCTCATCGATAAACCGCAGAAGCGTATTGACGTCGGAAGGCGAGCGAAACACCGCGCGATTTTGCTCGATCATGTCGCGCAACACCGCGAGGTCGTGATGGAGGCCGAGCGCGTCCGAAAGCGTCTTGGCAAGTTTCGAGCGGGCCTTCGCTTCCCTTGGCCACGCCGTTCTCAGAAGCAGCGTTTGACGCCAATGGCGCTGCACCTGTTTTCGCCACTCGTGGAGATCCTCGGCGTGTCCGGAAGCGAGCGCTTTCTTCATCGCGCGGCGACCGCGCTTGTATGTTCGCACCGCGGCGCCGAGCAAATCCTTTACGGAAGCGTCGCCGAAATCGAACTGGAAGAGACCCGCTTTCGCCTTGGCGACTTCCGCGATGGCATTTCCGATCTTTTCGGAAACCGCCCGCTCCAACGCATTCCCGCGCCTTGCCTCAAGCCATGAAGACAGATCGGAGAAAAGCCGTTCGTGGGAAGCGTCCGCGAATTCCGCGCGGAGCGTTTCAGCCGCGCCCACGGCCACCTGCGCGTCGCGGCTGGCGGACAGAAGCCGTCCCGCATGCGAAATCAGCCCCTGCGAGATTCGGGCCGCGTCGCCTCTATCTGCCGTTTTCACGAGAGCGATAAGCGCGCGGGTACGTTTGAAATGCCGCCGCGCCGCATGGACGGCCGTTTCGTCATGCTCGGCGCCCATGAGCCTTTCAATCGCGGCGTCCAGTTGCTCGCAGCCTACCGAAGAAACCGATTGGCTCAATGGCTCGAACAGATTTAGGCGATAATTCACTTGAGTATGCTCTGGACGAGGGATTGTTTTTTCAAAATCGGGTTTGCATGCCAGCTCGTCAAGCGGCTGAAGCCCTATGCCGCCTTGAGCATCGGCTCGGGGATCTTTGCCGGTTCGCGTTCGCGGTCGCCCTGACGCCAGTGCAGGATTTCGATATGCCCATCCGCGTGTTCGGCTATGGCTGTGCAGTTTTCCGTCCAGTCGCCGCAATTCAGATAGCGGACGCCATCGATCAGCCGGTCGGCGGGATGGTGGATGTGACCGCACACGACACCGTCGAAGCCGCGACGCTTTGCCTCGCCCGCGAGCGCCACCTCGAACTCGTCGATGAACGCAGCCGCCGCCTTGACCCGCGTCTTGACATAGACGGAGAGCGACCAGTGACCGAAGCCGAGCTTGCGCCGCAGAAAGTTCAGCGGACCGTCGCACCACAGCATGAACTCGTAGGAGCGGTCGCCGAGAAAGCGCAGCCACTTCGCGTAGCGCACAACCACGTCGAACTCGTCACCATGCAGCACGAACAGCTTGCGGCCGTTGGCTGTCGTGTGCACGCAATCGCGCGCGATCTCGATGCCGCTGAAGCTCATGCCGCAATAGGCGCGCAGCGCCTCGTCATGATTGCCGGGCACATAGACGATGCGCGTGCCGGATTGCATGCGCTCCAGAAGAAGTTGCAGGATTTCGTCGTTGCCGCCGGGCCAGATCACGCCGCGCTTCAGGCGCCAGAAATCGATGATGTCGCCGACGAGGTAAATCGTCTCGGCGTCGTGGTTTCTCAGGAATTCGATCAGCCCGTCTGTCTTCGCGGCGCGCGTGCCAAGATGCAGATCCGAAAGGAAGAGCGCGCGATAACGCTTTTCGCCGAACCGGATCACCGGCGCGTTCCGAAAGAAGCCATGCATCAGCGTGTCCCTCATCCCCTTGGCTTACGTTGGAGAGAAAACGGCACTTGCATTGCAACCGTGTGACAGCCGGACCTTTCGATCGGGCGGCCCACAACGTGCCCGGGTGCGGGCGAGAAAGCCGCAGGCAAGCCTCCTTCCCTGTCCCGCTTCGCCGCGTGACGCGATCCGCGCGACGCCCCTTGCATCTTGACGCGCGCGCCGTAATTTTGGGCGCAAGCGAAACGCCCGACCCCGCAGAGTCGATCTGGAGACCGCATGTCCGCCACCGAACCCGATCCGAACGAAGAATTCTACCGGGGCCTCAGAAAGCCCAGCATCGCCGCCGAGATCCTTTCGGAAGCGCTCCCCTACATGCAGCGCTACGATCAGGCGACCGTCGTGATCAAGTATGGCGGCCACGCGATGGGCGACGCGAAGCTCGCGGAGAGTTTCGCGCGCGACATCGTCATGCTGGAGCAGGCGAGCGTGAAGCCGGTAGTGGTCCATGGCGGCGGCCCCCAGATCGCGAAGCTTCTGGCGCGCCTCGATATCAAGAGCGAGTTTTCGGGCGGCCTCCGCGTGACCGATGCCGCCACCGTCGAGGTGGTGGAGATGGTGCTCGCGGGCTCCATCAACAAAGGCATCGTGGCGGAGATCAACGCGCTTGGCGGCCATGCCTGCGGCATCTCCGGCAAGGACGGCAATCTGATGATTGCGAAGAAGCTCACGCGAACCGAGATCGATCCCGATTCGGCGATCGAGCGCGTGGTGGACCTCGGCTTCGTCGGCGACCCGGAGGAAGTGAACCCGCGCATCGTGGAGGTTCTCGCGCAGAACGAGATCATTCCGGTGGTCGCGCCCCTGGGCCTCGCGCGCGACGGCACGACCTACAACATCAACGCCGACACGTTCGCGAGTGCGCTCGCGGGCGCGCTCAAGGCGAAGCGGCTGCTTCTTCTCACCGACGTGGCGGGCGTGCTCGACAAGAACAAGAAGCTCATCCATCGCCTCACCGTAAGCCAGGCGCGCGCGATGATCGCGGACGGCACCATCTCCGGCGGCATGATCCCGAAGGTGGAAGGCTGCATCAACGTCATCAAGCAGGGGGTGGAAGGCGTCGTGATTCTCGATGGCCGCGTGCCGCATGCGGTGCTGCTGGAGCTGTTCACCGAGCACGGCGTCGGCACGCTGATCGAGCGGGACTAGGAGATGAGGCCGGGGCGACCCGGCCTTCTCTTTGCAAGGGGTGCCTGTCGTGCGAGCCGAAGCTTGACGCGTAGCCGGATCGAGGCAGGCGCACTATATGTGGCGTGCGGGCGCGCGACGCACGCGAAACCGAGAGTGAAGTTTTGTCCGACGAATCATCCATGCGAGGGAGCGCACGCGTTGCCCACTCTGACGCCCCCGCCATCACGGAGGCGGAAGACGCCGACGCAGCCGCCACAACGCTCGTCGAAGCCGCAGCAGAAGCGGGCGCGCTCGCCAAGGCCTTCGCCGAGACGCGGCTCTGGATCTTCGACCTCGACAACACGCTCTATCCCGCCGAGTGCAACCTGTTCGCGCAGATCGATCAGCGCATGTCGGGCTTCATCCAGAAGCTGCTCGGGCTCGACCACGCGGCGGCGCGGAAGGTGCAGAAGGATCTTTATTATCATTACGGCACCACGCTCGCGGGGCTGATGGCCGAATATGGCGTGAAGCCCGAAGAGTTCATGGACTATGTCCACGACATCGACCTCGCGCCGGTCTCACCCATGCCGGAGCTTGACGCCGCCATCGCGCGCCTCGAAGGCCGCAAGTTCATCTTCACGAACGGCTCGGCGCGCCATGCCGAACGCGTGGCGGCGAAGCTCGGGGTGCTCGACCGCTTCGACGGCATTTTCGACATCGCGGCGGGCAACTATGTGCCGAAACCGAAGCCGGAGAGTTTCGGCGCCTTCATGCGCTATTGCGAGGGGGGCGACTGCAAGGCGGCAATGTTCGAGGATCTGCCGCACAACCTCGAAGCGGCGCACGCGCTCGGCATCAAGACGGTGCTCGTCCGCTCGGATTATCTCGACCACCCGTCGCAGCACGCGCTCGCCGCCGCAACCGCGCTGCCGCCCTACATCCACTACGAGACGGACGACCTCACGCGCTTCCTCGACAGCATCGCGGCGAATTAAGGCTGGGCGCTTGCCAACCGATCAAACCGTCACGCTTTTGACTTCTTTACAATTTTCTTATCTTGCTTCGGCCAAGAGATTTCACGCCGATAATCAGCGTGCTCCAATAGCTCCGAAGCTATTTTATGCGCGGGGAATGTAATTAAGACGATCTGAAGCCCAGCCTTGCGCGCATGCTTCATTGCGGGAATACAATCTGTGTCGCCCGACACCAAGATGATCCGGTCAATTGCCTTGCTGGCAGAGTAAGACGCGATGTCGAGACCGATGCGCATATCCACGCCCTTCTGTTCAAAGTCGGGCTTGAAATCGTCGTCGTTCAGTTTTTCTGAGATTGGAATAGAGATCGGCTTGAAGCCTCGAAATTTGAGAACGCCGAGCCTTACGGCGAAAAGATCTTTTTGCGCAAGAATATGAAGCCAACCGTCGGACCCCTTGAATTCTTGCATATCCCCTGAAACCGGTTTTTTATGGCTACCGATATAGGGTGCGCAGTCATAATAAAGTACGCGAAGAAGCTCTTCATCGTTTCCAAGGCAGTTATGAGCAACCTTTTCTATAAAGTCTGGATTGTAATGAAAGCCGGAGGCCTTCGCTAAAACGCGAATGTGCCCACCATCGATAAATATCGCAACTCTCATGAGAGCAACGAATTAAAAGCTCCCAAAGCTGTTGCTTCAGGAGCTTAAGATAAATGCCCGCCTACGGGCGTGCGGATATATGCCAAATATAGGACATTGCGGCATCCAGTGTCAACATGCTTCGGCGCGCCAGCGCCCTTATGCTCCGATGCGGGTGATGCCGCCCATATAGGGCAGGAGCGCATCCGGCACGCGGACCCCGCCGTCCGCCTCCTGATAGTTTTCGATGACGGCGATGAGTGCGCGGCCGACCGCGAGGCCGGAGCCGTTCAGCGTGTGGACGAACTGCACGTCCTTCGCGTCTTTAGAGCGGAAGCGCGCCTGCATGCGCCGCGCCTGGAAGTCGCCGCAGTTCGATACGCTCGAAATCTCGCGATAGGCGCCCTGCCCCGGCAGCCACACCTCGATGTCGTGCGTCTTCCGCGAGCCGAAACCCGTGTCGCCCGCGCAGAGCACGACGACGCGATAAGGCAGGCCGAGCCGCTTCAGGATCTCCTCGGCGCAGGCCGTCATGCGCGCATGTTCGGCGGGCGAGGCTTCGGGCGTCGTGATCGACACCATCTCGACCTTGTAGAACTGGTGCTGGCGGATCATGCCGCGCGTGTCGCGCCCCGCCGCGCCCGCTTCGGCACGGAAGCACGGCGTCAGCGCGGTGAAGCGCAGCGGCAGGTCGGCTTCGGCGAGGATGCTCTCGCGCACGAGGTTGGTCAGCGGCACCTCGGCAGTCGGGATGAGAAAGAATCTGTATGGAGCTTGGCCCGATTTAAGAGCATTCAGCTCCCTGAAATACTCTGGATTTTTGGCAAATTGTCCTAGGAGATTCATCTCGGGAAGTCCGAACCCTTCCGCGAACGCTCTCAGTCTAGCGCCGAATAACTCAACATTCTCGAATGGAACGCTGAACAAATCTTCTGCAAACTTCGGCAACTGCGCCGTGCCGTAAAGCGCATCGTCCTTCACCAGAAGCGGCGGGTTCACCTCGGTGTAGCCGTGCTCGCTCGTCTGCACGTCGAGCATGAACTGGCCGAGCGCGCGCTCAAGCCGGGCAAGCTGGCCCTTCAGCACCGTGAAGCGCGCGCCGGAAATCTTCGCCGCCGCCTCGAAATCCATCAGCCCGAGCGCCTCGCCCAGCTCGAAATGCTGCTTCGGCGCGAAGCCCTCGGCGGCGAAATCGCGAGGGCTCCCGACGCGGCGAAGCTCGACATTCTCGCTCTCGTCCTTGCCGTCCGGCACTTCGGGCGCGGGCAGCAGCATGTTCGGGATGCCCGCGAGCAGCGCCGTGAGGCCTGCGTCAAGCTCGCGCTCCTTCGCCTCGCCAGCCGCAATCGCGCCCTTCAGCTCCGCCACCTCGGCCATCAGCGCTTCGGCCTTCGCCTGATCGCCGCCCTTGCCCTTCGCCTTGCCGATCTCCTTCGATGCCGCGTTGCGCCGCGCCTGCAAATCCTGCAACGCCTTCTTGTGCGCGCGAAGCTCCTCGTCGAGCGCGAGCACGGTGGACGACAGCGGCTCCGCGCCCCGGCGTGCGAGGCCCTGATCGAAGTCGGCGGGGTTCTCACGGATCCATTTGAGGTCGAGCACGGAAGGTCTCCCAAAGAAGCATGGCCGGGAACGCCCCGGCCATCGAACAAGTTGCGTCAGCTATAGAAGGCTCGCGCGCGGGCGTAAAGACGGTGCGCCGCCCTTATGCGAGCGAAGCGCCAGCGCGCTGGCTCAGTTCCCGCCGCCGTCGCCGCGATGCGCGGACGGCACGCGCCGCGTCGCATAATCCGGCAGCAGCACGATGGAACCCGTCGTCTCGCGCGCTTCAAGCGCCCGGTGCGCCTCGACGGCCTCGGACAGGCGATAAACCTTGCCGATGTTGATCTTCACGCGGCGGAGTTGCACCATGTCGATGACGTCGTTCGCGTTTGCGACCAGCTGGTCGCGCGTGGCGATATAGGTGTTGAGCGTCGGACGCGTGGCGTAGAGCGAGCCCTTCTGCGACAGAAGCCCCAGTTCAAACGGGGGCACCGGCCCTGACGCGTTGCCGAAGCTCACGAACAGGCCGCGCGGGCGCAGGCAGTCGAGCGAACCCGGGAATGTGTCCTTGCCGACCGAATCGTAAACCACGTCGACGCCGCGCCCGCCGGTGATTTCCTTCACGCGCTCGACGAAATTTTCCGTGCGGTAATTGATGACATGCGTGCAGCCGTGCGAGCGCGCGAGTTGCGCCTTCTCGTCCGAGCCGGCCGTGCCGATGATCGTCGCGCCGATGTGGTGCGCCCACTGGCTGGCGATGAGGCCGACGCCTCCGGCAGCCGCGTGCCACAGGAGCACGGTGTCCTTCTTGACCGGATATGTCTCCTTCAGGAGATAGCGGACCGTCATGCCTTGCAGCATCATGGCCGCCGCCGTCTCATAGGGAAAATCGCTCGGGATCTTCACGAGACGGTCCGCCGGAATGAGGCGTTCCTCGGCATAGCCGCCGAGCGCGCCCGCATAGGCCACGTGGTCGCCCACCGCCAGATCCGTCACGCCTTCGCCGAGCGCGACGACCTCGCCCGCGCCTTCGCTTCCGGGCGTGAACGGAAAGGAGGGTTGCGGGTAGAGCCCCGTGCGATGATACACGTCGATGTAATTGACGCCCGCCGCGTGCTGGCGGATCTTCACCTGACCGGGGCCGGGCGCGCCGACCTCGACTTCCTCCCATCGGAGGACATCGGGGCCGCCATAGGCGTGGATGCGGATAGCGTGGGTCGGACGCGGCATGCCTCACCTCTCGTGAAAAAGCGCGCCGGCATTCCCGACGCGCCATCTGGCCGATTTGTCGCGGTTATGCGCCATTTTTGCGCAAAAGTCGACCGGTGTCCAAGGAGCCCGCGATTGCGGCATCTCCCGGCGGTGCCTGAGCCAGCCGGAGCCGGAGGCGTCAGACCTCCTCCGGCACCTGAAGCTTCTGGCGCAACAGCGCGTTCACCGCATCGGGGTTGGCCTTGCCGCCCGTGGCGCGCATCACCTGCCCCACGAACCAGCCGAGCGTCTTGGGCTTCGTCTGCACCTGCTCGACCTGCTTCGGGTTGGCAGCGATGATCTCGTCCACCACCTTCTCGATGGCGCCGGTGTCGGTCACCTGCTTCAGCCCGCGCTCTTCCACGATAGCGCCCGGCGTGCCGCCTTTTTCGAGCATGATCTCGAAGACTTCCTTCGCGATGCGGCCCGAGATGACGTTCGAGGAAATGAGGTCGATCAACTCGCCGAGTTGCGCCGCCGAAATCGGGCTTTCAGTGATGTCCTTGCCCGTCTTGTTCAACGCGGCGAAGAAGTCACCCATCATCCAGTTCGCGGCGAGCTTCGGGTCGCGGCCCTTGGCGACGGCTTCGTAGAAGTCGGCCGAGGCGCGATCCGAGATCAGCACGCCCGCGTCATAAGCCGAAAGCGCGTAGTCGCTCATGAAGCGCGCGCGCTTCTCGTCCGGCAATTCCGGCAAAGCCTTGTGCAGATCCTCGACGAATTCCTTCGAGAGTTCCAGCGGCAGCAGATCCGGGTCCGGGAAATAGCGGTAGTCGTGCGCCTCTTCCTTCGAGCGCATGGAGCGCGTCTTGCCCGACTTCGCATCGAACAGCCGCGTTTCCTGCTTGATCGTACCGCCGTCCTCCAACACGTCGATCTGGCGGCGCGCCTCGTATTCGATGGCCAGCCCGATGAAGCGGATCGAGTTCACGTTCTTGATCTCGCAGCGCGTACCGAGCGGCGCGCCCGGTTTCCTCACGGACACGTTCACGTCCGCGCGCATGCTGCCCTCTTCCATGTTGCCGTCGCACGTGCCGAGATAGCGCAGGATCGTGCGAAGCTTCGTGATGTAGGCCTTCGCCTCCTCCGAGGAGCGGATGTCCGGCTTCGAGACGATTTCCATCAGCGCGACGCCCGAGCGGTTCAGGTCCACATAGGAATAGTTGGGATCCTGATCGTGCAGGCTCTTGCCCGCGTCCTGTTCAAGATGCAGGCGCTCGATGCCGACATCGAAGGAATATTCCTTCAGATCCACCGTAACGACGCCCTCGCCGACGATCGGGTATTTGAACTGCGAAATCTGATAGCCCTGCGGCAGATCGGGGTAGAAGTAGTTCTTGCGGTCGAACACGGAGCGGCGATTGATCTGCGCCTTGAGGCCGAGGCCGGTGCGGATCGCCTGCTTCACGCACTCCTCGTTGATGACGGGCAGCATGCCGGGCATCGCCGCGTCCACGAGGCTGACATGGCTGTTCGGCTCGCCGCCAAAGGCCGCCGACGCCCCGGAAAAAAGCTTCGCGTTGGAAAGCACCTGCGCGTGCACTTCCATGCCCACGATCACTTCCCAAGGGCCCGTCGCGCCGTCGATGAGGTTTTCTTTTCTCGTGTCTGCCATGGGTTTCGTCCGAAGTCCGGTTAAATGAAGCGGGTTCGCCTTCGCGCGTTAGAGGCGCGGCGGGTAGCGAAGCCCGATGACAAGCGTTCTCGGCGCGGCGAGCGCAAAGCGCGCCTTGTAGAACCCGATCCGCGCCGCAACGGGGTTCACATCTTCGGGAAGCGTCTGGCTGAAACCGCGTCCCTCGACGGGCCGCCTGAAAAGGCCGGTGTCGAAAATGCCGTTGCTGTTTTCGTCGTGGAACACGAACACCGCGTAGTCGCCTTCGGGGATATGCGGGAAGGTGTAGGACACGGTGAGGTTCTGCAGGCTGCCGATGGAGCGGATGCACACCGGGAAATTCGCGAAGTCGCAGAGCGGGTCGCCGGGGCGCTCGTCGCGGAACTGGACCTTGGTGTGGTCCGGATATTTCGAGGAGTCCGCCGTGTCGGCCCAGAGCGCGAGAACCACGCGGCCCTTGTAGCTGCGAAGGCCCGAGACGTCGACGCGCAGATCCGCGAAATCGTCCGCGAGCGCGGGCAAGGCTCCGGCCAAGGCCGCAAGCGCAATGCCAAAACGCACGGCAAGTCGCCTCGCGCCGACGCCAGCGTGACGGGCTTCGGAACCGACCGCCGAACCGCGCGCGCGCCACCTGCCCCGATTTCGCTGCTGAACAGCGAAGGGCGACGGCACGCGTCGAAGTATGCGGTCAGGGCGAGCCATCGCGTCAGTCCTTCGGCTCTCCGCGTTTCGCGAGTTTCTCTTCCTCGTACTGAATAAACCAGCCGATCATCTGACGCCAGAGCGCAACGGCCAGTTCCGGCGGCAGGCCGCGTTCCTTCGCGCGCGCCTCCACCCTGTCGATGACCTGCCGGATGCGCCACGGCACGGTCGCCTCATGCGTGTTCTTTTTCAATTGCCAGGCGCGGTCCACATAGGAGAAGCGCTCGGCGACGAGGTCGAGGATGGCGTCATCCACGCGGTCGATTTCCACGCGAACCTGATCCATGTTCTCGCAATCGGCGGCTTTACGGGGCGTCGTCATTTTTTCCTTGTCGCTTTCTTCTCTGGCGCGCTTTCGGTGGCTCCGGTCTTCTTCTTCGCCTTGGCGTCGGGCTTGCCGGCCTCCCCCGCCCACCAGGGCTCCGGGACAGGCATGCGACCCACGGCATCCTCGATGACCTGCCCGGCGCGCAGCACCGTCGCTTCGTCGAACGGCTTGCCGATGATCTGAAGGCCGAGCGGCAACCCTTCCGCCGAGAGACCGCCCGGCACCGAAAGGCCCGGGAGCCCCGCCATGTTCACGGTCACGGTGAAGATGTCGTTCAGATACATCTCCACAGGGTCAGCATCCTTCTTCGAGCCGAGGCCGAAGGCGGGCGTCGGGGTCGTCGGCGTCAGCACCACATCGACCGTGTCGAAAGCGTCGTCGAAATCGCGCTTGATGAGCGAACGCACCTTCTGGGCCTTCAGATAATAGGCGTCATAATAGCCCGCCGAAAGCACATAAGTGCCGATGAGGATTCGCCGCTTCACCTCCGCGCCGAAGCCGTGGCTGCGCGTCTCCTCATACATGTCGACGATATCGCGGCCATCGGCGCGCAAGCCGTAGCGCACGCCGTCATAACGCGCGAGGTTGGAAGACGCCTCGGCGGGCGCCACGATGTAATAGGCCGGAAGCGCCGCATGCGTGTGCGGCAGGCTGATGTCCACGATCTCCGCGCCCGCCTGGCGGAAGATGTCGATGCCTTTTTCCCAGAGAGCGTCGATCTCCTTCGACATGCCTTCGACGCGGTATTCCTTCGGCACGCCGACCTTGAGGCCCTTGAACTTCTGCGTGAGCGCCTTTTCAAGGTCGGGAAGCGGACGGTCGACGCTGGTCGAATCCTTCAGATCGTAGCTCGCCATCGCCTGAAGCATCAGCGCCGCGTCCTTGATGGAACGCGTGATCGGTCCCGCCTGATCGAGCGAAGAGGCGAACGCCACCATGCCGTAGCGCGAGCAGCGGCCATAGGTGGGCTTGATGCCGACCGTGCCGGTGAAGGCGGCGGGCTGGCGGATCGAGCCGCCGGTATCAGACGCGGTCGCGGCCATGCAGAGACCTGCCGCCACCGCCGCCGACGATCCGCCCGACGATCCGCCCGGCACGAGGTTTTCGTCCGACCCTTTCGCGCGCCACGGGTTGACCGTCTGGCCGTAATAGCTCGTTTCCGTGGAAGAGCCCATGGCGAACTCGTCCATGTTGAGCTTGCCGAGCATCACCGCGCCCGCATCCCATAAATTCTGCGTGACCGTCGATTCATACGGCGGCTCGAATGTGCCGAGAATATGCGAACCGGCCGTGGTGCGGACGCCGTCCGTGCAGAACAGATCCTTGATGCCGAGCGGGATGCCTTCGAGCGGGCGCGCCTGCTTTCCCTTGCCCGAGAGCAGCTCGTCGCTCTTCTTCGCCTGTTCAAGCGCCCTGTCGGCGGTGACGACGAGATACGCCTTCAGCGCGCCGTTGCCCGCATCGATGGCGGAAAGGCACGCTTCGGTGAGTTCGGTGGCGGTGATCTCCTTGGCGCGGAGCTTGTCGCGCGCGTCGGAAAGCGTCAGTTCGTTCAGCGACATGGTGTTCGACATGGGGCTATTCGATGACCTTCGGAACGAGGAAAAAGCCGTCTTCGGATTTGGGTGCGTTCTTGAGCACGTCGGCGGGCTTGTTGCCGTCCGTCACCACATCCTCGCGCATATGAAGCTTCGCTCCACCGACGCTCGTCAGCGGCTCGACGCCGTCCGTCGGGATCGCGTTCAGTTCTTCCACCCACGAGAGGATGCCGTTCAGTTCGCGTTGAAGGCTCTTCGCCTCTTCCGCGGTAACCTTCACACGGGCGAGATGCGCGATCCGCAGCACCGTCGCTTCATCGATTTCGGATTTTGCCATTTTGGGATTTTGCCGACGATTAGGCTGAAAATAGTCAAACTTTTTGTACGCCGGTTCAGCTTCGCTCCGCAACACTCTATTGCGAGACCCATTTCGAGAATGGGCCATTTGCAAACCGAAATCGTAAAAGTTGTCGGAACGCCTCACAATCCTTATAACACGGCTTGGGAAATGGGACTGTAGGGCGCAAGCGTTTGCTGGCGCGAAGGAGCTTGATAATGTCATCGCCGCGTTGGACGCCGGAAAGCTGGAGATCAAAACCTGTCGAGCAGGTTCCGGTGTATCCCGACGAAGCTGAGCTTGCTGCGGTCGAAAAGGAGCTTGCGAGCTTCCCGCCGCTCGTGTTCGCGGGCGAGGCGCGCGGCTTGCAGAAAGGCCTCGCCGAAGTGGCGCAGGGCCGCGGCTTCCTGCTTCAGGGCGGCGACTGCGCGGAGAGCTTCTCCGAACATGGCGCGGATTCCATCCGCGACTTCTTCCGCGTGTTCCTGCAAATGGCCGTGGTGCTGACCTATGCGGGAAGCCGTCCGGTGGTGAAGGTCGGACGCATCGCGGGCCAGTTCGCGAAGCCGCGTTCCGCGCCGACCGAAAAGCACGGCGATGTGGAGCTTCCGAGCTATCGCGGCGACATCATCAACGACATCGCCTTCACGCCGGAAGCGCGCATTCCCGATCCGCGCCGCCTGCTCAAGGCCTATCGCCAGTCGGCGGCGACGCTGAACCTGCTGCGTGCCTTCGCTCAGGGCGGCTACGCCGATCTCGAACGCGTGCACCAGTGGACGCTTGGCTTCGTCAAGGACAGCCCGGCGGGCGAGCGCTACGAAGAGCTTGCGAACCGCATCTCCGACACGCTGCAATTCATGCGCGCCTGCGGTGTCACGTCGGATAATTCGGAGCGGCTGCGCACGACCGACTTCTACACGAGCCACGAGGCGCTGCTTCTCGGCTACGAGCAGGCGTTCGCACGCGTCGATTCGACGAGCGGCAACTGGTATGCCACGTCGGGCCACTTCCTCTGGATCGGCGACCGCACGCGCCAGCTCGACCATGCGCATGTCGAGTTCCTGCGCGGCATCAGGAACCCCATCGGCGTCAAGATCGGTCCGAGCATGAAGCCGGACGAACTCGTCGACCTGATCGACATCCTGAACCCGACGAACGAACCGGGCCGCCTCACCCTCATCGCGCGTTTCGGCGCGGAGAAGGTGGGCAAATATCTGCCGGACCTGATCCGCGCGGTGAAGCGCGAAGGCAAGATCGTGATCTGGTCCTGCGATCCGATGCACGGCAACACCATCAAATCCGCGAGCGGCTACAAGACGCGCCCGTTCAATCAGGTGCTCGCCGAGGTCGAAACCTTCTTCGACATCTGCCAGGCGGAGGGCGTCTATCCGGGCGGCCTCCACGTGGAAATGACGGGCAAGGACGTGACCGAGTGCACCGGCGGCGCGCATTCGATCTCAGACGCCGATCTGTCGAACCGCTATCACACCTATTGCGACCCGCGCCTCAACGCCGATCAGGCGCTGGAGCTGGCCTTCCTCGTCGCCGAGCGCCTGCGCCGCGACCGCTCGCTGCACGAGGCGAAGGCCGTGTTTTTCGCGGCGGAATAGCCGCACAACGGGGCATAGAGATGCGCGCGATCGTTCTGGAGCAGTTCGGGCCGATCGATAATCTGAAGGAAGCGGAGGTGCCAAGCCCGGTTCCTTCGGCGGGCGAGGTTCTGATCAAGATCTCGGCGGTCAGCGTCAATCCCATCGATTACAAGACCCGGCAAGGCAAAGGGGCGAACAATTGGACGTCCTTCGTCCTGCCGGAAATCCTCGGATGGGATCTTTCAGGCACCGTCGTCGCGCTCGGCGCCGAGGTGACAGAATGGAAGGTCGGAGACGAGGTCTTCGGGTCCATCGGTTTTCCCGGCCTCGGCAGAGTCGACGCTGAGTACGCCGTCGCGCAGGCGGGCCATCTCGCGCGGAAGCCCTCTGCCATCCGGCATGAGGAAGCGGCGGCGGCGTCCATGGCGGGGCTGACCGCATGGCAGGCTCTGACGCGCCTCGCCCGCCCCGAACGCGGGCAGCGCGTGCTCGTGCATGCCGCTTCAGGCGGCGTCGGACATATGGCCGTGCAGATCGCCAAGGCGTTCGGCGCTCATGTCACCGGCACGTCTTCCGCCGCGAACCGGGATTTCGTGCTGTCGCTTGGCGCTGATGCGCATATCGATTATCGCAGCGTTGGCATCGAGGACTACCCACACGATTTCGACTTCGTCTTCGATCCGCTCGGCGGTGAGGCGACCTTCCGCTCGCTCGACCTCGTCAAGAAAGGCGGCACGGTTGTCAGCATCCTGCCGCAGCACGACCCACGCATTTTCGCGGAAGCAGCCGCAAAGGGCGTTGCTTTCGACTTCGTGCTGATGCAGTCGCGAAGCGACGACATGGGAGAGGTCGCGAAACTTCTCGCCGATGGAGCGATCCGGCCGCGCATTGCGAAGACGTTCCCGTTATCCGAATTGGGGCAAGCCCACGCGCTCTTGGAAACCGGACGGACGGCGGGCAAGATCGTGCTGACGGTATAGCTTTGCGGCGCGAATTTACCGGTTCTTCTCAAGCCACTCGGCGATGGCGCGGCTCGTGAGTTCATCTTCGCGCTTGCCGCCGAGCGGCGCGCCCTCCACCGCAAGCAAGATCGGGCAATTCTTTCCAGGGCATTTTTGACCACGCAATTGTGGGGCACAGTCTTCGCTTCTGCCACGGCAGTAGCGTTGCATGTATGCAACGCTACTGAATAATGTCCACAATCCGACCGAGCCTTGTCGATCTCCCAATCTCGCGTTGTCGCCGTGTCATGAAGGCGAACCTTAATCGAAGCTTACCCTTGCCGACGGGCATCGGCGGGGTGCAGACAAATTGGGCTTTACGGAGAACACCATGAAAGAGATCGAACGCACCCTGAAAAGGGCTGCGCGGTGGGGGCTTGCTTCACTCGCGGGGGCGACGGCGGCGATGAGCGTCGTCCCGGCAGCACACGCGGAGACATGCAGGCTTTATTCGTCGAACACCAGCACCAATACGAACGGCGGCGCCGTCGACATGGGGCTGAACTCCATGGCTTGCGGCACGAATGCGCAAGCCTGGGGAAGCGACTCGACCGCCATCGGCCGGGACTCGAGCGCGTTTGGCTTCCAGGCCACCGCCCTCGGCAATGGCGCGAACGCCGAAGACCAGAACGCAGTGGCCGTCGGTCACGATGCCTATGCGAAGCTTCAGAACTCGACTGCCATCGGGCAAAGCTCCTACGCAGGCGCGAATTCGACAGCGATCGGTCAGGATGCGGACGCCCTCTACTACTCGACGGCGCTCGGCCAAGGAGCAAACGCGTCGGGCTTCTATTCGACCGCAACCGGCCAGAATGCCAAGGCCACGGCGGAGAACGCCACGGCGATCGGCACTTCCTCCCTCGCCTCAGGCGCGAACTCCACGGCCGTCGGCCAAGGTGCACGTGCGACCCATGCCAATTCCACGGCCATCGGCCAGGGCGTCGCGACTTCGCGCGATAATCAGGTAGCCGTCGGCAGCGCGACCAACACATACACGTTCGCAGGCCTGACGTCGAACGACAGCCGCGCCGCCCAGGGTACGCCGACCTACCTCGTCACGTCGAATGCGGCGGGAGACCTCGCGACTCACTCCGCGAGCGACCTGGGACTAGCAACCACCGGCGACATCACAAAGCTCAACGCCCAGATCGGTGGACTTCAGACGCGCGACAACGAGCTTGCGGAAGGCATCGCGGTGTCGCAGGCCCTGTCGCAACCGGTGCTTCAGGCGGGACAGACTTTCGCCACGCGTGTCGGCTTTGGCAATTTCGACGGTTCTAGCGCGTTCGGTCTGACGGCCGCCGGTGTAATCGACCGTGGAACCTTCGGCTCCGGTACGTCGGTGGTTCTCGACGGAGGTTTCGGCGTCGGTTCGAAAGAGGGCGTGGTTGCTGGAAAAGCGGGCGTGACCTTCGGCTGGTAACCCTTACAGTTTTGATAGAGCTGACGGGGGCTATCTGGTCGCCGTCAGCGTACCTATTTTCGCGATGCGAACGAGATCCCCGAACGATGCTTTTCCGTGTTTCGCCAGTCCGCGCCTTTGTCCTAAGCGTTTCATTTCTCGTGGGCTTGATCACATCGGCCGGCGCTCAGAACAAGCCGACGTTACGCCCCGAGGCTCAAGCGGCGGCACCTCAACTTGCGCTGCCCTCTGCGGAAAAGCTCGTGCTTCTCATCCGATCGTCGCTTTTAACCCTTAACGATGCGATCGAGACGGGAAATTATACGGTCTTGCGCGACAAGTCCGCGCCATCCTTCCAACAGGCCAACACGGCTTCGAAACTCTCTCGCATCTTCGGGCATCTCGAAGTCCAGAATGTTGACCTCGCTGCCGTGGCCGTGCTCACGCCGCAACTGACCGAAGCGAAGATAGTGGGGCAGGAGCAGAGGCTGCACCTCAAGGGTGCTTTCCCGACTCAACCGATCCAGATCAACTTCACTCTCATCCTCGAACCTGCGGGAGGACGCTGGCGGATCTTCGGACTCGCAGTGTCTGGAAACCCGCCCGCGCAGCCCTCGCCTCAGTCAAACGTCCTGATTCAGGCGCCCACATCGAAGAAATAGAACAGGAAAATCGAGGAAGAAACTTTAGCGGTTCTTCTCAAGCCACTCGGCGATGGCGCGGCTCGTGAGTTCATCCTCGCGCTTGCCGCCGAGCGGCGCGCCGTCGCGCACCGGCACGATGGACGCCGCAAGCCCCGTCGCATCGTCGATCTCGATGAACGCGCCGCAGATCGTGGCGGGGCCAAGCGCCGGCGTGAACCGTCCCGACGGGATGCGCGTCAGGAAGCGATGCACCGGCTCGTCCTTCTCCATGCCGATGATGGAGTCGTAATCGCCGCACATGCCGGCGTCCGTGAGATAGGCCGTGCCGCCGGGAAGCACGCGCGCATCCGCCGTCGGCACATGCGTGTGCGTGCCGATGACCGCGCTCACGCGCCCGTCGAACGCAGCGCCGAGCGCCTGCTTCTCGGATGTCGCCTCGGCATGGAAGTCGACGAAGATCGCGTCCGCGCCGCGCTTCAGCGGGCACGCCATTATCTCGCGCTCGACCATCTTGAACGGGTCTTCCAGCGCGTCCATGAAAACGCGGCCCATGACATTGAGCACGAGCACGTCGGCGCCGTTGGCCGCGCGAAAAAGCCCGGCGCCGAGGCCGGGCGTGCCCGAGGGAAAGTTCAGCGGGCGCAGCATGCGCGGCTGACGGCCGATGAAGACGAGTGCCTCGCGCTGGTCCCACACATGGTTGCCGGTGGTGACGACGTCCGCGCCCGCGTCGAGCAGGTCCTGACAGATGACTTCGGTAATGCCGAAGCCTCCCGCCGCATTTTCACCGTTCACGACCACGAAATCCGCCGCAAGCCGCGCGCGAAGACCGGGCAGCGCCTCGCAGACGGCATTGCGGCCGGCGCGACCGAGCACATCGCCTAGAAACAGAAGGCGCATCAGGAAGCCCCGCAGGTAAGGAGGCGCGTCGGCGTCAACACCATGTCGAGCGGCTGGTCCAGAGGTTCGGTAGGTATGGCGGGAAACTCCTGTTCATCGAAGGCGACGCCGACCGCCAGCACGCGTCGTTCGGCACGCATCGCGCTCAGCGCCACGTCGTAAAATCCGGCGCCGTAACCGAGGCGATTGCCTCTCGCGTCGAAGGCGAGAAGCGGCACGAAAAGCACGGTTGGCTGAAGCTCATCGGCGTTTTCAGGCGGTTCCAGCATCCCGAGCTTTCGGCGTTCGAGGGGCGCGCCGGAAGTCCACACGTGAAATGAAAGCCGTCGATCCGGACGAGAGCGCGGCAGCGCTATCGGGTAGCCCCTTGCCTCAAGCGTGGAGAGAAGCGGCAATATGTCGAGTTCGTAACGGAAAGGATGATAACCGGCGACGACATGCTCGCCTTCAAGGTTCTCGATGAGGCGAAGCCCTGCCTCCGCGACAGTGGCGGCCGCGCTTTCGCCTGCCTGCGTCCACGCCCGGGAGCGGCGCGCGGAAGCCTCTTCACGGAGCCGGACCTTCAGCCCTGATACCGCGTCGAGGTCGTAAGTCGCTTCTGTCAGCACGAAAACCGGTCTTGAATAATAGAGCCGCGAAGGCCGTCGGGGCGTTTCGATCCCCTGGGTCCCTGGCTAGCAGGTGGGCGCCGAATATCCGAGGCCAAAGCCCCGGTCAGGGTCAGCTCCCTTAAGGATCTTATAGGGCCCGGGTATTCAGTGAGCCCCTAACGCACCCCGCAGCCCTCAAGATATAAATGACGCAGCTGAAAATGCTAGCCCCGACATCGGCCAAAAGCTAAAAAACATGGCGCATTTGCGCAATTCGCGTGGCGCGCGCTTTTGATGACGTGTTCTCGCTTCGACGTCCCTGTTTCGAGAAGGAGCCGCAATGACGAGCATCAATTATATGGCAGCCATCGGCCGCATCATGATGGCGCTGATATTCATTGCCTACGGTTTTTTCCATCTGCTCACGAAGGACGAAACGATTGCCCGGTTCGCCTCCATCAACATGATCGAGCCGGTGACGGTCTATTACCTCGCGACATCGGTCGAAATCTTCGGCGGTATTTTCCTCGCGCTCGGCCTCGGCACCCGTTACGTGGCGCTCATCCTCGCCATCTACACGCTCGTGGCCGCGATCGGGTTCCACAGCAACCTCGCCGACGCCAACCAGCTTCAGCATTTCATGAAGAACATCGCGCTCGCGGGCGGCCTCATTCAGGTCTTCGCCTTCGGTTCAGGCGGCCTCGCTCTGACACACCGGCGCCCGAGATAGGCGCGGCCAGCGAACACTTACGAGCCGTTCGAGATCCGCGGCAACGGTTCAACCCGTGCAGCCGCGGCTTCGAGCGCCCGCGACAGGTCGCGCTGCATCGCATGCGCGCCGCCTTCGATCACCTGATAGGCGCGGCTGTCCACGGGTTGGCGCGTGCGCTGCAATTCGGCCTGTGCCTCGGAAAGCTGGTCGGCCAGCAACAGCGCCGCCATGAGAAACAGGCGGTCGTCCTGCGCAGCCCTGGAGTTGCCCTTGAATTTCTGGATCAGCGCATCGATTTGGGCAGCCAGCTCCTGAACGCGGGATTCTTCCCCGTCGCGGCAGGCCAGTTTGAAACTCCGCCCGTTAACGAGAACCGAGACCTGGGCCATCGACGCCCTCCTTCGTTACATCACGCTCAAAGCCCGACTTTGCCGCATCGGCTCTGAGCACTCGCGGTTAAGGAACACACACAGGCGATGGTTAAGACATCACTTCAATCCACTTTTCATTATGAGCCGAAGGTCGTGAACAATTCGTAAATGAGCGGACGTCGCGCCGGAGCCCGTTCCGATCCGAATCCCCCCGAGGCGGCTCATGGTCGCCGCTCACCGGGAGCGCCCGCGTTGACCGCATGGAAGCATTCGACTAATACTTCCTCATGAACGAGGATCGTTTCACGCTCGACATCAAAGAGCGTTAAAGCTTTTTCCGCGCACCATCCGTGCGCGAAAAGCGCTCGTCTCGCCCCGGTCGCGATTTCCTCAACTTCGTTCGAAAGCTTCAGCCCGATGAAAGCCTTCGCCCGCGCACAAGCCGCCCGCCTCGGCTGCGCCTATTTCTTTCTCGTCAACGGCCTTGCCTATGGCAGCGTCGTCGCGCGCATGCCCGCGCTCAAGATGCAGACGGGCGTGAACGACGCGCAACTCGGGCAGGCGATCCTTTGTCTCGGCATAGGCGGGCTATGTGCGTTTCCCGTCGCGGGCGTCCTTCAGGGGCGCATCGGCTCGAAGATGCTCGTCGGGGCCGGAACCGCGCTTATGCTCGCGACGTGGCCGCTGATCGGCCTCGCCGCGGAGTGGTGGCAACTCGCTTTGACGTTTTTCGCGCTCGGATACGCCTGTGGCACGCTCGAAGTCGGCGCCGGCGTGCAAGCCGTCATGGTGGAGCGCGCGCTCGGCCGCCCGGCGATGTCGGGCTTCTTCGCGCTGTTCAGCACGGGCTGCCTTGCCGGTGCGCTCATTTCGGCCGCGGCGAGTGACATTCCCCCCGCCGCTCAATATGCCGCGCTCGCCGCCTTTTTCCTCGCGCTCCTGCCCTTTGCGATGCGCCCTCTCCTCCCCGACGCCGAAACCGAAAGCGCGGAGAAAGGCGGCCTCAGGCTGCCGCCGCTGCCGATCCTCGGCCTCGCGCTCCTGTGCCTGTGCGCGTTCCTCTCCGAAGGCGCGATCTCCGATTGGGGCGCACTCCTCATGAAGGCCGCGCATGGAAGCACCGACACCGTTGCCGCCCTGGCGTTTGCGGCCTTTTCGGCGACGATGATCGTCGGGCGACTCGCGGGGGACGGCCTGCGCGCCCGCTATGAGATGACCGCGCTCGTGCGTGCGCTGGCCATCGTCGCCACAGTCGGCATGGCGGTGGCGATGCTCGCGCCCCATCCCACGCTGGCAATCGCCGGTTTCGGGCTCGCCGGACTGGGTCTCTCGGTGATCGCACCGGCGCTCTTCAGCGCGGCGGGCAATCATCCGGGCGTCGATCCGGGCATTGCCGTCGCCTCGATTTCGACGCTCGGCTATGGCGGCCTGCTGCTCGGGCCGTCGGTGATCGGCTTTCTCGCGCACGGCCTGGGCGTACCGGCGGCCATGCTGCTCATCGTGGCGATGTGCGCGGCGATCGCCCTTTTCGTGGGGCGGCTGAAGCGGGGCACCGCATCTGTCTACAATGCCACTCCCGCCGAATGAAAAGGCCGGGTCAAATGCCCGGCTGTCCTGTCTCGTATTGCACCCATGCAAAGGTTTGTATACGCAAATCCTATGGGCAATCGGGGAAATTCATCATATGGCTTACAGGCACGCGGCGGCGAAGGACCGGGCTATTGGGGCACTTCTCGGACTAGCGACAGGGGACGCAGTAGGAACCACTTTGGAATTCCGGCCGCGAGACAGCTACCCTCCTCTATCGGATATGGTCGGCGGAGGTCCGTTCCGGCTCAGCCCCGGACAATGGACCGACGATACCGCGATGGCGCTTGCCCTCGCCGACACGCTCGCTCAGGCGACGAACTTTGACGAACAAGATCTGTTGGCACGCTTCACGGACTGGTGGCTGAACGGCACCTATTCGTGCACTGGAACCTGCTTCGATATCGGCATAACCACGCAGCAAGCGCTCCGGAAATGGTTGGCCGAGAAAGCCGCTCACTGCGGGTCGACCGATCCTGATACGGCAGGTAACGGTTCACTGATGCGTCTTGCACCCGTCCCCATAAGGTATTTCAACGATCCCGTCCGCTTGAACGACGTGGCGTCGCGGCAGAGCAAGACCACCCACGCCGCGCCGGAAGCCGTTTCAGCATGCGTGGCTTACTGCGAACTCATTGCCGATGCCATCAATGGCATGCCAAAGGAAGAAGTCCTCAAGCCCAGGTCCGGCGACTATGCCGGACAGATCAAGTCGATCATGAGCGGGCAGTGGCGGAGAAAAAGTCGCGAGGAAATCAAGTCGAGCGGCTATGTCGCCCACTCGCTTGAAGCTTCGCTCTGGTGCGTAGATCAGACGGAAAACTTCGGCGACGCCGTATTGCTCGCCGCTAATCTTGGCCACGATGCCGACACGACCGCCGCAATCACAGGGCAGTTGGCCGGGGCGCTTTACGGGGCGGATGGCATCCCCCAAAATTGGCTTGAGCGCCTCGCATGGAGAGACAAAATCGAAGAAAAAGCCGCGATCCTGTTTCGGATCGCGACCACAGAAAGCTGAATTACGCCGCCTTCTTCAGCGTCTCCATGTCGATGACGAAGCGATATTTCACGTCGCTTTTCAGCATCCGGTCGAACGCGGCGTCGATGTCCTGCATCGAGATCATCTCGATATCGGCGACGATGCCATGATCGGCGCAGAAATCGAGCATTTCCTGCGTCTCGCGAATACCGCCGATGAGCGAGCCCGCGATGGCGCGGCGGCTGAAAATGAGGTTCGCCACGTTCGGCGACGGATGCGGCTCGGACGGCACGCCGACGAGCGTCATGGTGCCGTCGCGTTTCAGCAGCGCCGTGAACGCATCGAGGTCGTGCGGCGCGGCGACGGTGTTGAGGATGAAATCGAAGGAGTTGGCATGCGCTGCCATCTCGGCCGGATTGCGTGAGACCACCACTTCGTCGGCGCCGAGGGACAACGCTGCTTCGCGCTTCGAGGGAGACGTCGTGAAGGCCACGACATGCGCGCCCATCGCGTGCGCCAGCTTGATGCCCATATGGCCGAGGCCGCCGATACCCACGATGCCGACCTTTTCGCCCGGCATGATGCCCCAGTGGCGCAGCGGCGAATAGGTCGTGATGCCCGCGCAGAGCAGCGGCGCCACGGCGGCGAGGTCGGCCTCGTTGTGGCGGATCTTCAGCACGAAGCCGTCCTTCACCACGATGGACGCCGAATAGCCGCCGAAGGTATTTTCGACGCCGCCCTTCATTGCGCCGTTATAGGTCTGGATGAAGCCGTGCTCGCCCTCGCAATACTGCTCATCGCCCTCCTTGCAGGACGGACACTCGCCGCAACTGTCGACCATACAGCCGACGCCGACGATGTCGCCCGGCTTGAACGCGGTCACATGATCGCCGACCGCCGTCACGCGACCGACGATCTCATGGCCGGGAACGAGCGGGAAGCGGATGCCCGGCCATTCGCCGCGCGCGGCATGCAGGTCGGAATGGCATACGCCGCAATAAAGGATGTCGATTGCGACATCATGCGCGCCGGGTTGGCGCCGTTCGAGGGAAAACGGCGCGAGCGGCGCGGCGGGCGTGTGCGCCGCGTAAGCTTTCGTTTGCATGGGATATCTCCAATCAGAGGGCAAACACCGATGCTGGCAATTTAGGCGTGCGTCGGCGATCCCGCCTATCACATGCAGGTGTATTCGAGATCCTCCAACTGCGAGAGAAGTTCGTCGTCCTCGATCAACTCCTTGAGCGTCGGCAGATAGTTGTGCAGCACGCGCAGATCGTCGTAGCCCTTTGCGTTGAACTCGGCGCGTTTCTGCTGGAAATAGGCCCAGAAGGGATTTTCCGCCGCTTCGATATAAGGCTGCAACGCGTCCATCATCTTCTCGGCGCGTGCATTGCAATCGATGTTCTTGAAACTCACGTAGCGGTCGATCTGCTCTGACATCCGGTCCTGTTCCTGCCTGAATCTATGCGCAACGCGGTGCGGCAAACACCGGTCT
Source organism: Rhodomicrobium lacus (assembly GCF_003992725.1). Taxonomy (NCBI): domain Bacteria; kingdom Pseudomonadati; phylum Pseudomonadota; class Alphaproteobacteria; order Hyphomicrobiales; family Hyphomicrobiaceae; genus Rhodomicrobium; species Rhodomicrobium lacus. The sequence continues at coordinate 63,103 of NZ_RZNF01000001.1, forward strand.
GCCTGAAGAAAACGCGCCAAACCCGTCAAGCCGCACAGGCGCGCTACGGCCGCAATCTAGATGAACCGACCTTCGAAGGGAACGTCTGCATCCGATCGCCATCCCGTTCCAGGGACGCCGGGCCTTTTTCACCATACAACAACCGAAATCGGAAGAATGTCACGCAGGCGACATTCCGCGCGTTTTCCTGAAGCCGCCTTATCCGAAATCGTCTTCCGCCAGCGGCTTATCTCGAAGTGATTTCCTTTTGACCCTGCGCACGTGCGGAAACGGCTACACCAAAACGTGAGGTTGATCCTCGTCAACCTCGCACTATTCTGCCGGCTCTGTGCCGAGGTTGTAATGCGTACCCTTGCCTTGCTGTCCGTCCTGCAAAGTATGACAACAGGCGCCTATATCGCGTCCTGCGTGGAAGCGCGCGCGTCAGCGGTCGAGTGGGTCTTCGCCATAAGCCTCGCGATCATGAGCGCGGTTTTCGCCTGTTATGTCGCGGTTGAGCGCGGCGGGCGCTGAACAGTCCTCTCGATGAGCGCCCTTCCCTGCCCGTTGAGCGCGGCGGGACCGCTCACGAACCGGCTGCCCTTCTCGTAAAATCGGAGGGGAAGGTCCGCGTCCCGCGTGATGCCGATGCGCGTGCTCGTGCCGATGTCGCCACCCGCCGCCCCGTCCGCCCCGAGCCAGAGAGCACCGCTTACGCAAAGATCGGCGCCGTCGTGGCTGCGGTCTATGGCAAGCGCGCTGGCAAGCCGCCCCGGCCCCCGCAGGAGATCACGCGTCGGAACGTCCCCGCGATGGCGCTTCATCGCGTCGAGCCCCGCAATGGGTTCGGCCGCACGGATGAGCACCGCTTCGCCCACGCCCACGACCGCATTCGTCACGTTCAGCATCCAGCAGACGCCATAGGCGCGATACACATAGGCGTGGCCCGGCGGCCCGAACATCGTGCGATTGCGCGGCGTCGGCCCGCGAAAGGCATGGCACGCGGCGTCATCGGCAAGGTAAGCCTCGGTCTCCACGATACGCGCCACGGCGAGGCCATCGGGAAGCGCACGGAGCACGAGCTTGCCGATGAGAAAGCGGGCGAGGTCCGCCGTGCCTGCGGGAAGCTCATCGCGGGAAAGCGGGCGTGCGATCTCATGCATGCCTCAAGCATAGAAAAAAGCGAGGCGATTACCAAGCCTCCCGCTTCATCTCTTCGCCCGGTTGCACAAGGTAAGCCCAGAGCTTATGAAAAGGCCATCGACACGGGGCTGTCGGCGCCTCGGTTTCGGCGTCACGGAGGAACACATGACGGGCACGGCACAGCAGGGGCTTTATTTCGAGGATCTGTCCGTCGGGCAGGAAGCCAGCCTCACGAGCACGGTGAAGGACGAGCACATCACCGCCTTCGCGGAAATTTCCGGCGACACGAATCCCGTTCATCTCGACGAGGCGTTTGCCGCGACGACGCCGTTCAAGCAGCGCATCGCGCACGGCATGCTGTCGGCGGCCTATATATCCGCCGTGTTCGGCACGAAGCTGCCCGGCCCCGGCTGCATCTACATCTCGCAGACGCTGAACTTCAAGGCGCCGGTTCATATCGGCGACGAAGTCGTCACCACGGTGCGGATTACGGACTTGATCACGGAAAAGAGACGGGCAATCTTCCACACTGAGTGCAAAGTGGCAGGGAAAGTTGTTCTCGTCGGCGAGGCCGTAATCATGGTTCCGTCGCGCGAACCGAGGCAGAAGTAGCTTTTTCCAGCGGCCGCAGCGGGAGCTCCCGCGCGGCACGCGGCAAGCTCCGAGTGAGGTGGAATGGACATCGTCCACGGGTGGCATGAAGTTCCCGCCTCCGCGAAAGGTGCGTCGCTCGCGATCGGCACCTTCGACGGGGTTCATCGCGGCCACCGCGCCGTGCTCCACGCCGCGCAGGAAAAGGCCCAGGAAGGCCGCCTGCCGATGGGAGCGATGATCTTCGAGCCTTATCCGCGCAAGTTCTTCCAGCCGCAAAAGCAGCTGTTCCGCCTTACGACGCTTCAGCGCAAGCTCGACCTGCTTGCGGCCTATGGGTGCGGCTTCACGGCGGTTATCCCGTTCGACGCGGACCTCGCGGCGCTCTCGGCGGAAGCCTTCGTTGCGCAAATTCTGGTCGACGCCTTCGCCATCAGGCATGCGAGCGTTGGCTATAATTTCTTCTTCGGCAAGGGCCGTGGCGGCAATCCAGACGTGCTTGCCGCGCTCGGCCGGAAACATGGATTTGGGGTGACGGTGGTGTCGGCACAGGGTTACGCAGGCGACGTGTTTTCATCGACGCGCATCCGCGAACTGCTCGCGGAAGGCGATGTGGCCGCTGCGGCTGAGATGCTCGGCTCGTGGTGGCGGATTTCCGGGCCCGTCGAGGGCGGGGCAGGACGCGGCAAGGTGCTGGGCTACCCGACCGCGAACATTCGCCTCGAAGAGGGCGTGTCGCTGAAGCACGGCATTTACGCGGTCAACGCCTATGTGGACGGCCGCAAGGTGCAGGGCGCGTCCTATCTCGGCACGCGGCCGACCTTCGACGCCGGGCAGCCGCTGCTCGAAACCTTCCTCTTCGACTTCGATGACGACCTCTACGGCAAGACCATCGAAATCGAGTTCATCGCCTACATCCGGGACGACGCCAAGTTCAAGTCGCCGGAGGCGCTGGCCCAGCAGATGGCTATCGACGTGGCAAAGGCGAAGGAGATCCTCGGCCGCGCTGGCGGTTCTTCGCCATCGGATGGCGACGCCGCGTGACGCTGGCGCTCGCCTGCGCATGCCCTTGGCTTGCAAGGCGATGGGGGCGCCGCGCCGTGGCGCTCCTTACTGCGCGGGGATGGCGCGCGCGCCCTTCCGGTCGGCGCCCCCTTTCCCCTTATGCAGTGCCGGGTGATTGTCCGGCAGGAACACCGTGACCGTGGTGCCCGCGCCCGGCGTCGAACGCAAATCGATGCGGCCCTTGTGCAATTCGACGATGCTTTTCACGAGCGTGAGACCAAGCCCCGCGCCGCGATGCCGTGAGCCCTTGCTGCGGCTTTCGAAGCGATCGAACACACTCGCCTGTTCTTCCTCCGGGATGCCGAGCCCCGTATCCTGAACGCTGATCGCAACGCCGTTCCGCTCCCGGCGGCAGGCAAGCGTGATCGTGCCGTCTTCCGGCGAGAAGCCGATGGCGTTGGACAGGAGGTTGTAGAGGACCTGAATGAGACGGTTCGAGTCCGCCATCACCGTCCCCGCGCCGCTTGCGATATGCACGTCAAGATTCACGTTCGCGCGGCTTAGGCGTTCGCGTACACCCAATTCCGCCGCCTCGATGAGGGTCTCGATCTCCACCGGCGCGAGCTTCAGGTCGAGCGCGCCCGCGTCGAGTGCTGCGAGGTCGATGATGTCGTTGATGATGTTGAGCAGCACCTCGCTCGACGTCTTGATGTGGTCGAGATATTCGCGCTGCTTGTTGTTGAGCGAACCGAAAGCAGGCTCGGCCAACATGTCGGTAAAGCCGATGATCGTGGTGAGCGGTGTGCGCAGCTCGTAGGACACGTGGCTGAGGAAGGCCGTTTTCAGCCGGTCGGAGGCTTCGAGCGCCTCGTTCCTTTCAAGCAGCACCTCTTCGAAGCGTTTTCTGTCGGTGACGTCCGCGAAGGTGACGAGCGTACCGCCATCGGGCAGCGGCGTCACCACATAGGCCAGATGGACGCCGTCGCTTTTCGCAACCGTGCCGCTGAAAGTGTCGCGCGCTTCCGGCATGCCCGTGATGGCTTCGCGCAGCGTGTGCCAGAAATCGGGGTCGGGTGCGAGCGTGTCGCTCGCCTTGCAGATGTCCTCAAAATGCGGCTGGTCCCCGAGCATCTCCTCAGGCAGCGCCCAGATGGACTGGAAGGAAGGGTTGTGGAGGTCGAGCCGCCCGTCCGCACCGAACACGGCGATGCCTTCGCTCAGGTGGTCGAGCGTCTCACGCTGGCTTTCGATAAGCGTATGGAACTGGCGTTCGAGCGCAAGCTTCTCCGTCACATCATCGAACAGGTAGGTCAGGCCGCCATCGTCGCGGCAATCCTTCACCACATGCACGGTGCGGCCATCGGGGAGATGCCACAATTCGTCGAGCGTCCGGGTGCGGTCGAAGGCGAGAATCTTGCCGTCGCGCCATTTGCGGTAGTCGGGTTGCTCTGGCAGGAGGCGGCGCTGGCGAAGCTGATCGAAGAACTCGGACGCCGCAGGCTTCGCGGCGAGCCACGCGATTTCGAGATCCCAGATCTTGGCGAACGCCTCGTTGAAGTAAAAAAGCGAGCGGTCCACGCCGAATACCGCGACGCCGGTCGACACCTTGTCGAGAGTCCGGGCGTTGGCGGCGATCTGCCGTTCAAGCTCGTCGCGCTGCGTCTTCAGCATTGAGACGTCGAGCGCCGCGCCTCCGCTGCCTCGTTCGATCGGGGCCGCTATCGCCTCGTAGGTTTGCACGCCGCCGTTGACGATCGTCTGAAGCTTGATGCGTCCCGGCTTCTTGGCCTGGCTCATGCGGTGCAAGTCGGTTCGCTGCCGCGTCTCGAAAAGCTCGATCTGCTTGTCGATGGCTTCCTCGCGGTTCTTCGCGTCGATGGCTGAGACATAGGCCGTGTTGACCCATGTCAGCGTGCCCCTCGCATCGCGCAGCCAAACGGGCGTCTGGATGGCGTCGAGAATGCCCTCGCGATCCTGGATGGCCTGCTTGAGCCGCTTGTTGTCCCCGATGAGCCGGACGAGTTCCTTGTTGACCGGCGAAAATGCCCGGATGCGCATGACGGTGTCAGCGCCGGAAACCGCGCCCGCGATCTCGATCACATGGCCCTCAAGCGTGCTTGCGTTGGAAACGAACCCTTCGCCGCGCGATTGCAGCCGCGCCAGATTCTCCGCGGCAAGGCTCGCGTCGTCCGGATGCAGCCACGAACCGAATCTGAGCAATTGCGTGAGCTTTGACGGTACGCCGACTGTCCCCTGCATGGTGTGCAGCGCGAGCCGGGCGTGACTGTCGCTCCAGATCACGAACACCTGCGGTTCAAGCGCCGCAAGCGCCCGGAAATTTCCCTCGATGGTGAAAAGCGCGTCGAGCCTTGCGCTCTGGCGCAGGAGCTGCTTCGCGCGGTGACGCGACTGTTCCCGGAAGATGAAAGCCAGCACACCGAAGGCGGCGGCAACGCCGCCGAGCAGGGCGACGATCAGCAGCAGATCCGCGCTTCCGAACGGACAGGACACGGGCGCCGCGTCAGTCGCGGCCGTCGCGGTACCGTGGAACAGCGCAAGCCAGCACGAGGTAACCGCGGCTACCCCCGCTGCCCGCCGGTACCATACCCGGAAATCTCGCATCGTTTTCTCCCGCGGGGACGGACTGGCAATTCGCACATATGCCGAGTCGAGTGTTAGTTTATCGTTAATTTTTTGTTGGCGAGGTGCAGAAAGCGCCACCTGCTCAATCATACGTGGAAATCCTGACGTGGAACATTCAGATACATGAAATCTCTTACGTTGCGCCCCAGGTTGTAATATGACTTTGACCTTGGGGGCAGACCATCCGTGCGGCCCAATCCCGCAGGACAATCAATCGCCGGGTTAGATGTGATAGAGCGCAGGCCGAACCCTTCGCAGACGGAGCGGGGACGACATGATACTCTGGAAATCAATCTTCGCTCGTTGGACATTTTTGTCCTAGTCGCGGAATGCGGCGGCATAAGCGAGGCTGCGCGCAGAGCGCAACTTACCCAGTCCGCGGTAAGCCAGATCGTTGCCAATCTCGAACAGTCGATCGGCGTGCAGCTTTTCGACCGTCAGGTGCGGCCGATCGCATTGACGCCCTCGGGCGCGGTCCTTCTGGAAAAGGCGCGGGGCGTGCTTCTTGGGGCGAGAGAGGCCATTCAGGCTGCAAGAGCGCCCGCCATGGCGGCGTTGCCCAAGCTCAATATCGGTCTCGTCGACTCGCTCGCGGGCACCATCGGGCTCGAACTGGTTTCGAGTCTGCGCGGCATCGCCGCGCTCTGGTCCGTGCAGATCGGCCTTCATAGCCAGCATCGCCGTGCGCTTCTCGGCCGCGAGGTGGATGTCATCATTTCACCGGACCCTCTCGAAGACCAATCCAATCTCGAACGGCATAAAATTCTGCGCGAACCGCTCATTCTCGCGGTACCGCGCGGCATCAATACCAACATCGACGATCTCGGTGCGCTCGCCCGAGAGCGGGACATCGTCCGTCTCAGTTCCAGAACCATGCTCGGACGCGAGGTGGACCGGCTGTTGCGCCGCCTTCGCATCGAGACCACTGGGCGCGCGGAGTTCGACGATTCCGAAACCGTGCTTGCCATGGTGGCGTCGGGAATGGGGTGGTCGATCCTGACCCCGCTTTGCGTGCTGCGAGGGCAGGCTTTCTGGCGGAGCGTGACCTTCGCCCCCATGCCGAGCATGATCGCGTCCCGAGAGATCCACGTTCTCGCCCGGGAAAGAGAGCTTGGCGATATTCCTCGCCAGGTGGCTCACACTGCGAAGGCGGCGATTGCCCGGCGCATGAGCGAAAAAATCGCGCCGGACTATCCATGGATCATGGACGCGTTGACCTTGCCGGGCATTTCTGTGGCGCGGCGGGAAGAAAAGCCCGATCTATGGCACGCAAACGCGGGCTGAGCCGCCGGCTTGCTGAAAAGCCGCGCCTCCTATCCGCTTGATGAATTTGTGCCCCCCGTCTCCTGATCGCGACGGCGGCATTCCCATCCGGTCGCAGCGTCTCGAAGCGCGGCACGACGCTGTGGATTCGTGTCGTCAGATCGACGCCGATTTAACAGGCGAACGGTGCGCTTTTGGCTGGATTAAAAGCGCACTCCATCTTGGTCGCACCCTTCCGCACCTCAAGCCACCAAAGCCGCCGACTCATCGGCGGGGCGCAGTTGAAGTGCATGGTTCTAGAGCTGACGCTCGACCATGAGCTTTTTCAGCTCGGCGATGGCCTCACCCGGGTTCAGGCCCTTCGGGCAGACCTGCGCGCAGTTCAAGATCGTGTGGCAGCGATAGAGGCGGAACGGATCTTCGAGGTTGTCGAGACGCTCGCCGGTGCGTTCGTCGCGGCTGTCCGCGATCCAGCGGCGCGCCTGAAGGAGCGAAGCGGGGCCGAGGAAGCGCGCGCCATTCCACCAATAGGACGGGCAAGACGTCGTGCAGCAAGCGCAAAGGATGCATTCATAGAGGCCGTCGAGCACCGCGCGGTCGTCACGGCTCTGAAGCCATTCGGTCTCCGGCGGCGGCGAATCGGTCTGAAGCCACGGCTCGATGGAGCGATGCTGCGCGAAGAAATGGCTGAGGTCGGGAATGAGATCCTTGCTGACGCTCATATGCGGCAGCGGATAGATCTTCACGGTGCCGGAAATTTCCTTGATGGGCTTCGTGCAGGCCAGCGTATTGGTGCCGTCGATGTTCATCGCACACGACCCGCAAATGCCCTCGCGACAGGAGCGGCGGAAGGCGAGCGTCGGATCGATCTCGTTCTTGATCTTGAGGATGGCGTCGAGCACCATCGGGCCGCATTCCTTGAGGTTCACCCAGTAGGTGTCCATGCTCGGATTGTGGCCCGTGGTCGGATCCCAACGATAAATCTCGAACCGCTTCCAGTCTTTCGCCTCCGCCCCCGGAGAATTCCAGGTTTTGCCTTTGCGAATTTTCGAGTTTTTCGGCAGCGTGAGCTGAACCATGGCGGCTCCAGACGGGATGCGAAATTTCGGCGGTTGGTGATATGTGGCAGCCAACGCCGCGAGAGGCAAGGTCTACATATGCCGCACGGCCGAGCTGCCGCTTGGTTTATGCACCATCAGATTAGAGTAAATCAAGCCGCGTGCCCACCACGGGCCGCGACCATATCCTTCTCAAGCCAAAGATCAAGCTCGGCGAGCGCGCGTTTCGATAACGCTTTCTTGCGGGCCGCGCCTTTCGCTTCGCCTCGCACCTTTTTCTGCGGCTCCGAAAGCGGCGGAAACAGACCGAAATTCACGTTCATCGGCTGGAAGCTTTTCGGTCCGCCTTCGATGGTGTCGGAGAGATGCCCGCCCGTGATATGCGCGAGAAGCGCCCCGAGCGCGGTCGTCTGCGGCGGGGGAAGCGGATCGCTTCCGCCAAGTTCGGCGGCGGCGAAGCGGCCCGCGAGAAGGCCGATGGCCGCCGATTCGACATAGCCCTCAACGCCCGTCACCTGCCCCGCGAAACGCACATGCGGCGCGGCCTTCAGGCGAAGCGCTCCGTCGAGCACCTTCGGACTGTTGAGGAAGGTGTTGCGGTGAAGCCCGCCAAGCCTGGCGAAAACCGCGTTTTCGAGGCTGGGGATCATGCGGAATACGCGCGTCTGTTCGCCGTGCTTCAGCTTGGTTTGAAAGCCGACCATGTTCCACAGCGTGCCGAGCGCGTTGTCCTGCCGAAGCTGAACCACGGCCCAAGGCTGCCTGCCGGTGCGCGCATCCATCAAGCCCACGGGCTTCATCGGCCCATAGCGAAGCGTATCGCGCCCGCGTTCCGCCATCACCTCGATGGGAAGGCAGCCCTCGAAATAGGGCGTCTTCTCCCATTCCTTGAAGCTCGTCTTCTCGGCGGCGAGCAGCGCGTCGATCAGCGCTTCATACTGGTCGCGATCGAGCGGGCAATTGATGTAGTCCTTTCCCGTGCCGCCGGGGCCGGGCTTGTCGTAGCGCGACTGCATCCATGCCACGTCCATGTCGATGCTGTCTGCCAGCACGATGGGCGCGATGGCGTCGAAGAAAGACAGTGCGTCCTCGCCGGTCGCCGCAATGATCGAGGCGGAAAGCGCGGGCGAGGTCAGCGGGCCGGTTGCAATGATCGTCGCTCCCCATTCGGCGGGAGGCAGCGCATCCACTTCGCCGCTCGCGATCTCGACATTCGGATGCGCGCGCAGCCGCTCTGTCACCTCGGCGGAGAACGCATCGCGATCTACCGCCAGCGCGCCGCCCGCGGGCAGCTTGTGCCGCGCGGCCGCGTCCATGATGAGCGAGCCCGCGCGCCGCATCTCCTCATGCAGGAGGCCGACCGCGTTCGTCTCGTGATCGTCGGAGCGGAAGGAGTTCGAGCACACGAGTTCCGCGAAGCCACCCGTCTTGTGCGCTTGCGTCTGACGCTCGGGCCGCATCTCGTGCAGCACCACGTGCGCGCCGCGCTCCGCCGCCTGCCATGCCGCTTCAGAGCCGGCAAGGCCCGCGCCGACGATGTGTAGTGTTGATTTCGAGGTCATGTTTTCTTTTTTGTGGCTGTGTCGCGACAACCTAGGTGAAAATCCGGCGCCACTCAACGGCGAGCCTTGCTCCGTTCGAGCCATAAGTTAGGTTGCGGCCATCGGCGGAATGGAGTTTTCATGCGCGCCTTCTCCATGGCACTTGTGTTCGCGATGCTTGGCGGCCTTTCCGCCTGCACGTTCGATCGCGAGGGCTCACCTGAACTTCACTTCGCCGACTTCAAGAGCGAACCGCCGCGAAAGAACTCTGTCTGGCTGTGTCACGCCTATGGCTGCCAGCAGAAGACGAAGGTGACTTTCGGCGCAAGGCAAATCAACGAGATCGCCGCGCTGATGGCGAAAACGAAAAAGGCCGACACGTCGCAAGAGGAGCGCCGCGCCATCGCCTACGCCATCGCTTCAATGTACGTGTGGACAGGCAACATCGTCGGCACCATCAAGGACCGGCCGGGGATGGATTACGACGGGTCCGGCGATCCGACGCAGATGGACTGCGTGGACCACTCCACGAATACGACGAGCTTCCTGCTCGTGCTCCAGTATCACGGCCTTCTGAAGCATCACACCGTCGGGCGCCCGTTCGCGAGGGGCGACACCCTCAAGAGCCTGAACCGCTGGCCGCACTGGACGGCGATCCTCACACAGAACGACACCAAGTCGCGCTGGGCCGTCGACAGTTGGGTGTACGCCATCGGCGAAAACCCGATCGTGATCGAGGCCGACACCTGGTATAATCTCGGCCTCGACGATACGCCCAAGCCGCTGACTTGAGCTTCTGCGCTTACGAAAAGGGCCATGAAGGCCCCGCCTTGATGGAGCGATTGCCTACATCCCAGCGTAGGTCGGGCCGCCGCCGCCTTCCGGCGTCGTCCAGTTGATGTTCTGGGACGGGTCCTTGATATCGCACGTCTTGCAGTGGATGCAGTTCTGCGCGTTGATCTGGAAGCGCGCTTCCCCTTCGGCGCTCGTCACCACCTCGTAAACCGCCGCCGGGCAATAGCGCTGCGCGGGCTCGGCATAGAGCGGCAGGTTCTTCCCAATCGGGATGCTCGGATCGGCGAGCTTGAGGTGAACCGGCTGGTCTTCCTCATGGTTCGTGCCCGAAAGCGGCAGCGACGACAGGATGTCGAAGGTCAGCTTTCCGTCCGGCTTCGGGTAGACGATAGGTTTGCAGTCCTTCGCGGGCTTAAGTGTGGCGTAGTCCGGCTTGCCGTGGCTGAGCGTCGGCGACAGCGCGGGCACGAGCTTGTTCAGCCACATGTCGACGCCCGCAAGGAACGAGCCCAGCATCGTGCCGTAGCGCGAGAGGAGCGGCTTCACGTTGCGGATCTGCTTCAGGTCTTTCGCGATGGGGCCGGTACGCACCGTGTGCTCGTAAGCCGTAAGTTCGTCGCCGGCGCGACCGGCATCGACCGCCGCGAAGGCCGCTTCCGCCGCCGCGATGCCCGACAGCACCGCGTTGTGCGAGCCCTTGACGCGCGGCACGTTTACAAAGCCCGCGCTGCAACCGAGCAACGCGCCACCAGGGAACGTCAGCTTCGGGATCGACTGCCAGCCGCCCTCCACGATGGCGCGCGCACCGTAGCCGATGCGCTTGCCGCCCTCGAAGACCGGCGCGATGGCCGGATGCGTCTTGAAGCGCTGGAACTCATGGAACGGGCTGAGATAGGGGTTCTGATAGTTCAGATGCACCACGAAGCCGACGGCCACGAGATTGTCGCCGTAGTGATACATGAACGAGCCGCCGCCAGTCTTGTCGTCGAGCGGCCAGCCAAGCGTATGCTGCACAAGACCCGGCTTGTGGTGTTCGGGCTTGACCTGCCACAGCTCCTTCAGGCCGATGCCGTATTTCTGCACGTCCGAATTCGCGTCGAGCTTGAACTTGCCGATGAGCTGCTTTGCGAGCGAGCCGCGCGCGCCCTCCGCGATGAGCGTATACTTGCCGAGCAGCGCCATGCCGCGCACGAAGTCGTCCTTCGGCTTGCCGTCGCGACCGATGCCGAGATCGCCCGTGCCGACGCCGATCACCTTGCCGTCGTCATCGTAAAGCACTTCCGCGGCCGGAAAGCCGGGATAGATTTCGACGCCCAGCGCCTCGGCCTGCTCGCCGAGCCATTTCACCAGCGCGCCGAGGCTGCCGATATAGAAGCCTTCGTTGCGCATCGCGGGCGGCAGCAGATGATGCGGGAAGCCCGAAGACTTCGTATCCGTGAGGCGGAGGAAGACGTCTTTCGTCACCTGCTGTTCGAGCGGCGCGCCCCGCTCTTTCCAGTCCGGGATGAGTGCGTTGAGGCCGATGGGGTCGATGACCACGCCCGAAAGGATATGCGCGCCTACCTCCGAGCCTTTTTCGAGAACGACGACGGAAATTTCCTTGCCCGCCTTTTCGGCAAGCTGTTTCAGCCGGATCGCCGCAGACAGCCCGGCCGGGCCGGCACCGACGATGACGACGTCGAATTCCATCGTCTCGCGCTCGGGAAGGGCTTCCTCTTCTGCGACTTCCGCGACTTCGTTCTCTTCCATGGGTTCCTCCCGGCCGAAGCGGCCCCGCGCTCCATCGCGCGCTCAACGCATCAGGCGAACCCGCCGTGGCGCGACTGGTATCAAGAGTTAGAGCAGATCTTTGTTGCACCGCACTGAGATTGGTGTCCTACGGGAAAAGTGCTTCCCCGCCAACTTGATTATTCGTCTAAATCATGGGCAATCTCACCGGCATGCGCGCGTCTTCCGAGAATGCTGCAATTCTGCTCGAATGGTATCGGGCAATGGGGGTCGAGGAGGCCATCGCCGAGGAAACACGCGACTGGTTCAGCGAAATTCCGCGCGCGGCTTCTTTCCCTATAGGTATAGACGTTGACGCTAACGTCAATCGGAAACCACTCCCCCGCGAGCGGGCGGATTTGCCGCAGCCCGCAGCGAATTCCCGCACAGTGCCCCATGAGCATGCGCGAAGCCCGAGCGCCGTCCCATCGCGTGATGTGATTTCCAACGACGTGATGGCGGCGCGTGAACTCGCCCGCAGCGCCCGAAATCTCGACGACTTGCACGCGCTCCTCGAAAACTTCGAGGGATGCGGCCTCAAGGCCACCGCAAGCCGTCTTTGCCTGTCGCGCGGATCGCCCTCGGCGCCGCTGATGCTCATCGGCGAAGCGCCCGGCAAGGATGAAGACCGGCAGGGCCAGCCCTTCGTTGGCCGCGCGGGTCAGCTTCTCGACCGCATGCTCGCCGCCATCGGTCTCACCGAAGCCGACTTCTACATCACCAATATCGTGTTCTGGCGTCCGCCCGGCAACCGCACGCCCTCGCCGGAAGAAGTGCAGGTCTGCCAACCGTTTGTAGAAAGACAAATTGAACTCATTGCGCCCAAGATCGTTATGTTTCTAGGAAATGCTGCGGCCAAGCAGCTCACTGGAGCGACCGAGGGAATCATGAAGCTGCGCGGAAAATGGCTGGAGCTGCCGGGGCACCCCGGAACGCGAGCGATGGCGACGCTGCACCCGGCCTATCTCTTGCGCACGCCCATCGCCAAGCGGCTCGCCTGGCGTGACCTGCTCGCGGTTCGCGAGGCGCTCGACGCGCTCAAGGGCCGCTCATGAGGCCGCCCGCAACGGCCCAGCGCATCGGCATCGTCGATGTGATGCGGATCGTGATCCCCGTCGCGGCGCTGGCGCTCTACGCAGCCATCACCTTCCTCGGCGGACAGGCGATCAAGGATCAGCCGCCGCTGTGGCTGTCGCTCGTCGTCTTTCCCATCCTGTTCGCAACCGTCATCGCGGCGGTCGTCAGCGCCGAGGAGATCGCGCACGAAATCGGCGAGCCGTTCGGCACGCTCGTGCTCACCATTTCGGTGACGGTCATCGAGGTGGCGCTCATCATGGCGATCATGCTCGAAGACAAGGGCAATCCCACGCTGGCGCGGGATACGGTTTTCGCCGTTGTCATGATCGTCGCCAACGGCCTCGTCGGGATCTGCATGCTGGCTGGCGGGCTCCGTTATTACCAGCAGGATTTCGAGTCGAAGGGTGCGAACGTCTATCTCGCGGTGCTGACCGCGCTCTCCATGCTGACGATGGTGCTGCCGAATTTCACCGTTTCGTCAGCCGGGCCGGTCCTGACCTCATCGCAACTCATCTTCGTGTCGATCATCACGCTGCTGCTGTACGCGCTGTTTTTGTACATTCAGACGGTTCGGCACACTGAGTTTTTCAAAGTCGAAATCGAGGATGACGATACCGGGAAAAAGGGGCACGGCCTTCGCATCCGCGCGCCGATCCTGCTGGTCGCCTCGCTTCTGGCCGTGGTCCTGCTGTCGAAGACGTTCACCGCCTCGCTGCAAGGCATTCTGACGCAACTCGGAGCGCCGGAACCGTTCCTCGGCTTCCTTGTCGCGCTGCTGATCCTCTCGCCGGAGGGCATTACGGCGGTGCGGGCCGCGCGGATGAACGAGCTTCAGCGGTCGATCAATCTGGCGCTTGGCTCGTCGCTTGCCACCATCGGCATGACGGTGCCTGCGGTCGCCGTCATCACCATCTTCACGGGCAAGGATCTGATCCTCGGCCTCGGCTCGGAATCGATGGTGCTTCTGTTCCTGACGCTGCTCGTGAGCGTCTACACCTTCGGTACCGGGCGCACGAACATCCTGTTCGGCTTCCTGCACCTCATCATTTTCGCGACTTATATCTTCCTGATCTTCGTTCCCTAGGAGCAATGCAGGACGGGTTCAGCTCAGCACGAGCTTTCGCCCGAAGGGTGCGGCGGCGCTGGCGAAGGCTTCCGGCACGGCCCATAGCACGGGAAAGCGCGGGCGAAAGCGCGCGGGGCCATCGAGGTCGGTCAGCACCACCGCGATGTCGGGCGCGTATTTGTCGGCTTCCATGAGCAGCGGCGTGAAATCGGTGTCGCCGCGCCCGTCAAACTCGATCTCGCGCAGGTTCGACACCCCGGGCTCGTAGCGAACCACTTTCCGCACGCGGTCGTCGCCGATGATGAGCATCATCCCGGCCTCCTGACGCCGCGTGATGGCCTCGATCTCCAGCGCGAAACGGTCGAGCAGCTTCTCGTCGACCGAGCCCGACACGTCCACCACCACGACAAGGCGCGGCACGGGCTTCGCAAGGCTGAACCCCGGCTCGAACGGCATGCGCCGCGTGCCCATGCGGCCCTGATTGGCGATGTAGGAGCGCGCGGGACGCGACCATGACAGGTCGAGCTTTTTCGAGAGCGCGCGGGCCAGCTGCGAGCGAAGCGCGCGCTCCCACGCCGTCTTGATCTTCGGCAGGTCGGCGATGAGCGCGCGCAGCATCGAGTGCATGCCGTCGCTGGCGTGGCTCCGCTGGATTCGCTCGCTCCATTGCCGCGCGGCCTGCGCCTCCGCTTCGGGGGGCGCTTCGGGATCGGGCATCGGCACGAGGTCGCGAAGGCTGCCCGCGCCCATCGCGCGGGCCGTCGCCGCTTTGGGGCCATCCTTGCGCTCGTCGGGCTTCGTCTGTTGCGCCTGCTGCGTCTCCCGGCCGTTCTTGCCGTCGCGACTTTCCTCCGAGCCGCCCTGCTTCTCGCGGCGCTGGTCGCGCTTGCCGCCTTTCTCCGCCTGCTGACGGTCGTCGACGGCGCGATAAAGCCGCTCCACATCCCATTCGAGCAGCGATTTCTGCACGTCCTCGCGGATATTCAGCGCGTTGCGCAGCAGCTCGTCGAGATAGACCGAGCGGTGCGGCAGCCTGAGCCACGTGAGATGCGACAGTGAACTGTTGACGATGGCGTCGGCGCAGATGTTGAAGAGGTCGAGGTCGACGTCTCCGACGAGTTGCTGCAATTCCAGAAAGCGTTGCGGATGCCGCAGCGCGATATGCAGCACCTCATGGGCCACGAGGCCGACCTGTTCCGCCAGCGGCGTTTCCGTGAAGGACGGCCCGTAGCGAAGCGTGGTCCCATCCGTCGAAACGACAGGGGCTGCGGGGTCGGCCACGTCGAGATGCTTCACCCAAAGTGCGAGGCCGCCGGTCGAGGGCGCGAACTCCACCATGCGCTGTATGGCCCGCGTGCCGCGATGGCCGGGCGGGAGACCGCCGCCCGCGCCGAAGTCGATTGCGGCACTGCCGTCAGGCATAGCTAGGCTCCTTGGCGCGCGCCTCGGCATAGCGGCCATAGGCCGGGCTTTCGAGGATCGCGCCCTCAAGCCCGATCGAAAGCGCCTTCTGCATGATGAGTTCCATGGCCAGCGTCTGCACCTCGCGAAGCGGCAGGCGGATTTCCGCCTTCACCTCGGGCAGCTGCTCCACGATTTCGAGCGCGCGCGCCACGCTGTCGCTGTCGGTGCAAGCCGCGAGAAGCCCATAGGTCATGCCGTAAAGCCCGTCGAGCGAGCGCGGCAGCAGCGCCGCCGTCTCCGCGCCTGGCCTCGCCTCCATGAGCTTGAAAACGTCGACGCTCGCCTGAATTTCGCGCAGCACGCCGAAGAATTCCGCCGCGTTCGACGCTCCGATTCGGCCCTGCACGAAAATGCGCTTGGCGTGCTCGGACATCTCGGACTTCAGCACGTTCGAGATGTCTTCCCAGCCGCGCGGGCTGGAGCCGATGAGGTGATCGTTGGAAAGCTGCGCGTCGGTGTCGTCGAGCTTGTCGGGGCGCACCTTGAGATAGGCCATCACCTCCGGGGCGAAATCGTTCGCCATCGCATGATCGAGGAAGGCGTCGATCACAGTCTGCACGTGGAAGTGGAACATGCGATCGGCGAGCGCGGTGCCCATGTCGTGACAAACGGCGCCGTGGAAACTGGCATTGCCGGCCGCGATCACCTGCCAGCCGTCCGGCAGTTCGTAATGTCCCACGCGGCGGTCGAGGATAAGGGAATAGGCCGAGATTTGCAGGCGCTGGTCGGCAGCCGTCAGTTCGTCGAGGAAAAGGATGCCTTGCGGCTGGTCGCGGCCGGGCAGGAACTCGGGCGGGAACCAGACGGTTTTCGCGAGCGAGTCGTCCGCATAGATGGCGCCGCGAATGTCCACCGGCTCGATGGTGGTGAGACGAAGATCCACGAGCGGCACGCCGTAGTGAGCGGCGACCTGGCGCACGATGGACGATTTACCGACACCGCGCGTCCCCCACAGCATCGTCGCCCTGCGGCGCAGGACGGGGTTTGCGAACTGCTCGATCAACGCCGCTTTCGCGGTCGCGATCGAGACGGGGGGCACGTTCATCGGGTTTCCGGCCATTCCTCACCCTTCAGCATAATGTTGTTCAGTATACCCGCAATGCGCGAATGGTTTTCTTGTTCCGCCGGATTTAAAAAACTTAACGCCTAGTTATCATGACTTGATCTTTCTTCTCGCCAGGTCAGGCTGGCTCGGGGTCAAGCTGAATCCATCGGGAGGCTTTCAGGCGCCGCGGCATCGGCGGAATCTCGATCTGTGGCAGCCTTCGCATGCAGAACACCGAAGCCATGAGGAGAGGCGGCGCGTTGAAGATCAGCATGCGCAGCACGGAGTCTTCCGACAGTTCCAGACGCGAGGACAGCGCCGCAAGCGTGATCAGCGTGAGGCTTACCAGCAACGGCAGCGAGCGCCGGAAGGCGACGCCCCAGCGAGCCCGGTAGAGCCGGTCGTGGAAGCGCGCGGGCGCATCGCCGAAGGTCTGCACGAGATGCTCGACCATCCTGTCGAGGTTCAGCTCGGCGCGGCGGCTGCGGTCTGGCTCGCGGCCCGATGTTTTCAGAATGCCGCGCCAAGTGTCCCGCCGCCTGCGGATGAGGCTCCAGTTCCAGCCGAGCACGGCGAGCAGATCGTCCGGCAAGCGCATGTGCGCGCCTTCGGGCGGCAGGATCTCGATCACCGTTTCGGGATCGGCTTTCACGGTCGGCGCTGTCGCCGTCACGGTAAGGTCGCCGAGCGTCGCGGCCATGTGGGTCAGGGCCTTCTGCGTCGCGGGCATGCCGGTTGGCGTCAGGCCGCTGCCCCGGAGAAGGCGCCAGCATTTCACCATCTTGAATCCGGGCCCGAAACGGAACTGGCTTGCCGACGGCACTGTGTCGAAGCAAGCCAGCATGTCGGAGAGATCCCGGCCTTCGATTTCGAGGCGCGCCTCGAAATTCTCCGGCGCGCAAGAGCAGACGGTCGTGCGTTTCAGCTTGTGCGTGGTTGCGGGACCGCTGGCGCAATGGAGTTCGAGCGTTTCCGTATAGGTGGGCGCGTCCTCGGTCTCGCCGACGCGTTCGACGGGCTTGAAAACCAGGCGCCGTTCCTGTCGGTTGGTGGCCTGCAAGTCCGGATGCAGTCCGCGCCGCGTGAAGGGCGCGACGAGGCCCAGTATTTCATGATGGGAAAGGGGATGCGCAGCCAAGTCAAACTCCGGTCGAACAGGTTAGCCAGCAAGCCGGACGCTGTTTGTGCGGGCCGCGAGTGCCTTTCTCCCGGACCGCGTCTTCATCGGCCGCTTTGCATCATTCTAAATGATTTTAACCTGTCCTCGAAGGGAACGTTCCAACTTTGCCGTTATCGCACGTGCGCTGACGGTTACATTAACGTGAACATGATGATCAGGATGGATGCCCGCTCGGCCGGTCCTGGACATCGCCGATCTATCCACGTGCGCTCGCCAACTGCCGCATGAAGCGCGTGAACTGGCGAAGCTGCTGGAGTTCTTCCGGTTCGATGCCGTCCGGATCGAAATGCATCACGTCGTTCCTGATCTTGCGCACCGCGTCGAGCGACTGGCAGAAGACGTCGCGCTCTATGTTGATCGCGAGTCTGCTCCAGTTCGGCGGCAATTGCAGAAGACGGATATACTCGCCGAAGGAGAGGTCCGCGACGGTTTCGACATAGGCGACCCGCGACGCGTCGGCCGGATTGCAGGCCGTCTTCAGTTCGTCCGCCGAAAACACGTTGCCGATCAAGTTGCGGACGAGATTTTCGATCTCGCCGAGGAGCAGGAAAGGCTCGGTCAGGTCGTGAAACTGAAGGCTCAGATCGTTCGCCGTGACGATGCCGGTGATGCGTCCGTCCGCGCCGCGCACAAGAACGTAATCGTTCGCGACGATAGCCTGGATCGCATCGAAAATGGAAACGTCCGACCGCACTTCATGATGCGGCTCCATCGCGTCGCGGACGAGGGGAGCCGCCCTGTTCAGGACCATGCGGGTGCCAACGGACCGCCAGCTCAGCATGCCGAGCACGGCGCCGTCGTCCGTCATCACCGGGAGTTGCGAGAAGCCGCGCAGCATCATGATCGTGACAGCCTGGGCGACGGGCTTGTCAGGCGGAACGGAGACGATGCCCTGGTTGGCGGCGGCGAGCCTGCCAACCTTGTAGGTCACCTCGCGGGATTCCCATCGGTTGGGAGCGACCGTCTCCGGTGCTTTCGGCGGGCTTTCGCCGGGCGTCTTCGGCTCGAAACTGGCGGAAACGCCGTCGCCTTCGGAAAGGACGAACCTGATCGGCGCGTCGATCCAGACCGTCTCGAAATCAGGAACCGTGCGCACGCCCTCTTTCGCGAGTTCGTCGCGGATGTTCTGAACGATCCTGTAGCGGCGACGCTGGGCGTCGAACCACCCGAGAAACGTGCGGACGCTGACTTCGGGCGGGGTCTGCCCCGCGCGAAGTTCATTGGCAATCGAGCCGATACGAGAATCCAAGAAACACCCCTCGAAAATATCTGCGAATTAAATAGAAAATCCGCCGTTTCGCAACCTTGGGCGACGGACAATCACAAGCAGTCCAGCTTGCGTCATCTGGAGGCGTCGGGTGAAAAGCAACCGGGCGCGCTGGTTTCCCGCGCATTTTGCTCGACGGCGATGAACGAGCAAGGAGCCTTGCACTTTGGCCCCGAGAGGGGGAAACAGGGCTTGTCTGGCGCGCTCGTCCCTGCGGTGAAGCGCGCATTCATTCAGGAATCAGGTGAAACTCTCATGTCCCGCAAGGACATAATAGCGCGCCGCTTCTCAAACAGCGTCTTGACCTATGACGCCAACGCGGCTCTTCAGGAGACGGTCGCGGCGCGCCTTGCCGCGTTCCTGCCCGGCGCCGGCGAGCCGCGCGTGCTCGAAATCGGCTGCGGCACGGGACTGTTTTCGCGCCATGTCCTCACGCGATACCCTCGGGGCCGGCTCCTCTTCACCGACATCGGCCTCGATATGGTGTTCCGCTGCCGTGAAAATCTGGCGGCTGCGAGCGGCCGGGGCGCGGAAACGACGTTCGCCACGATGGACGGCGACCGCCCGGCCGTTGCGCAAGGCTTCGACCTCGTGGCGTCGAGCATGACGCTGCAATGGTGCGACGATCCGCGCCGAACCCTCGAAAACTGGCGGCGGCTGCTGAATCCGGGCGGCCGCGTCGTATTCGCCACCATCGGCCCCGGCAATTTTCCCGAATGGCGCGAGACGCTCGAAAACCTCGGCGAGCCGGTCGGGCTCCTGGACGTGCCCGCGCTCGACGGCGTGGTGCGGGAGGAGTCCATCACCGCCCGATACGGCGATGCGACAGGCTTTCTAAGGGCGCTACGCGACACCGGGGCGCGCCAGCCGAGACCCGGATATCGACCGCTTTCGGCGACGGCGCTGCGGCGCGCGCTGGCGGTATTCGACCGCCGGCACGGAGGCTGCGTCACATGGCGCATCGTCTACGGGGTTCTCGACGCGCCCAGTCCCCGGAAATGAGAAGGGAGCGCCGGAACGCGCACTAGCCCTTGCCTGCCGCCCATGCTAGGCAGGGCAAAACAACCCGATCCCGTTCCAAGCTCCAAAGGCCATGCGCACCTATCTCGACTTCGAAAAACCTATCGCTGAACTCGAAAGCAAGATCGCGGAATTGAGCGCGCTCGGCGAAGGAGACAGCGGCGTGTCCATCAAGGATGAACTCGCCAAGCTTCGCGAGAAGGCGCAAACGGCGCTCGAAGAAACCTACAAGAGCCTCGATCCCTGGCAGAAGACGCAGGTGGCGCGCCATCCCGCGCGGCCGCACTCCGTCGACTACATCCGCGAGCTTATCGCCGATTTCACACCGCTGGGCGGGGATCGCTATTTCGGCGAGGATCTTGCCATCATCGGCGGGCTGGGCCGGTTCAACGGCCGCACCGTGATGGTGCTGGGACACGAAAAAGGCGCCGATACGCAAGGCCGCCTGCGCCACAATTTCGGCATGGCAAAGCCCGAAGGCTACCGCAAGGCCGTGCGCCTCATGCAGATGGCCGATCGCTTCGGCATTCCGGTCGTCAGCCTCGTCGACACGGCGGGCGCTTATCCCGGCATCGAGGCGGAGGAGCGCGGTCAGGCCGAGGCTATCGCGCGCTCGACGGATTGCTGCCTGTCGCTTTCCGTGCCGATGATCGCAGTCGTAATCGGCGAGGGCGGCTCCGGCGGCGCGATCGCGATCGCCGCAGCAAACCGCGTGCTGATGCTCGAACACTCCATCTACAGCGTGATCTCGCCCGAAGGGGCGGCCTCGATCCTCTGGCGCGACAGTTCGAAGGCGCGCGATGCCGCGACGAACATGAAGATCACCGCGCAGGATCTTCTTCAACTCGGGGTTATCGATCAGATCATTCCCGAGCCCGTCGGCGGCGCCCATCGCGATCGGGAGGCCGCGATTCGCAACGTGCGCGAAGCGCTCGAACGCGCTCTTTCCGAATTCGAGTCGCAGGAAAAGCAAGCGATCAAGAAGCAGCGTCAGGACAAATTCCTGGCTATCGGCCGCACCTTGCCGGCCGCGCGGTAGGATCGTCACGACAATGGGTCGCATTTTGGCCTCAATAGCGCGGCCAAGTCTCTGTTGCAGAAAAGGAATCGAAGGCTTACAACTTGAGGATGCGATCTCTAAAAAGCACTCGCGAAATGCAACCTCTTTTTAACCCAGACGGCCGATGCTCCCCCGACAGCGCCACCGCGCAGAGGAAAGGCTTGATGAGAGTTGTGTTGCGTTTCGCGTCGGTCGCTCCGCTTCTGCTGGGCTTGACAGGGTGTCTTAACCTCTTCGGTTTCGGTGGCGATCCAGAAAACACGGTGCCCCCGGCCGAGCGCCAGCTCCCGGCATCCACCCAGGCGATGCTCGCCATCAAGGGCATGAGGCCCGACGCGCCGATCTTCATCCGCATCTTCAAGGAAGAGTCGGAGCTGGAAGTCTGGAAGTTCAAGGAAGGCCGGTTCCAGCATTTCCGCACCTATCCGATTTGCGCCTGGTCCGGCACACTCGGCCCCAAGATTCAGACCGGGGACCGGCAATCGCCCGAGGGTTTCTACACCGTCACGCGCGCCCAGATGAACCCGCGCAGCAATTACTATCTGGCTTTCAATCTCGGCTACCCGAACACGCACGATCAGGTGAACGGCCATACGGGGTCGGCGCTCATGGTGCACGGCAACTGCAAGTCTGTCGGCTGCTACGCGATGACCGATGCCTATATCGAGGAGATCTATATCCTCGCGCGTGAGGCGTTCGACGCGGGCCAGACGAAATTCCATGTGCAGGCCCTGCCCTTCCGCATGACGGCAGCCAACATGGCGAAGCATCGCGATAGTCCGTGGTATTCGTTCTGGGGGCGCCTCAAGGAGGGCTACGACTCGTTCGAGGCCACCGGCAAGCCGCCGATCGTCAAGGTTTGCGGCAAGCAATATCAGGTGAACGTCCAGTTTCCCGGCCTCCCCGGCGATCCCGCGCCGGACGGTCCGTGCCCGATCTTCGCCAAGGTCGATCCAAGGATGCTTCCGGGGGTCGATGGTGTGCCGCAGACCGTTCTGGCGAATCTGAACCGCGCACCCGACACCGCCCAGCCGCAAGCCAGCCAGCCGGTTGCCGTGGCCGCCATGGCACCGCAACCGCCAATGCGGTCGTATACGCCAACCTACACACAGCCGGCGACCGCTTCGGCCGCCCCGACTCAACCGGCTGAAACCGCCGCGTTCGCCTCGATGTCCGCGTCGCCGGTTGTTCGGACACCGGCAAGCAGACCCGTGTCGATAGCAAGCATGCAGGCAACGCACCCCGCAGCTTCCGGCGCAGCGCCCGCATCGGGGCAAGCCTTTGCCTCCGCTCGCAAGGAGCCCGACAGCGGCCCACAGCCGACGCAATATCAGTTTGGCACCACAACGCAGGCTTCGGCTACGGCACCCGCTGTGCAACAGGCTTCCGCGCAGCAGGCCGCAGGCCAACAGACTGCCGCCGTAACCGATCCCGACGCTTTGCAGAAGACCAACCGTTCCGGCAAGGGCGGAAAGCTGGCGTCTCAGCCTGACGCGCCGGAAAACATGATTTCCGCCTCCCCCCCGATCATGCTGGGCTATACGCAACGCTGATCCGGGCGCGCGCTCCGGCGCGCGACGGCAGCACGATGCGAAAGCGGACACCGCCCTGGTGCCGGGCTTGATTTGGGCGATTCTTCAGCGCTCTTGCGGAACGCCATGTGGGACTGAAGCCGAGGCGGCGCAGACCGGGAAATCGGCGCCGAAGCAGATCCTACATCAGGCGGACGCGCGACCGGACGCGCAGAGGCACGGCTGGCGGCATGTCGGTGAGACCAAATGGCAGTTCGAGCTGTTCGGCCGTCGCGGGCTCAGCGGGCCTGCACAGGAAGCCATTGCCGCTTTCCTCACGGGCGAGGTTCGCGACTGCTTCCGGCGCAGCGGTCATGCTGGAACGAGGCACGGGCTTCGACATGGCGCCGTTCCGGACAGCTTTCGCCCTTGCATCGAGAAGCACAGTATTGACGATTGAACCAAGCTGCCGCCATTGAATTTCTTCAGCCACAGTCGTACTCCGTCGTTTACTAAACTACGTCACACTCATACTGTCCGGTCAGTGTTTGTCGATTCGTCGTCATAATTGCGACAGTGCAAGCGAAATTCTTGTTACATTTTCGAAAGACGTGTGCGGATTGCGCGGCGCAATTGGATGGAGGATTTGCCGTTCCATGGCGCGTTGCGTTGACGACACCCGAAATAGAGCGTGGGCGGCATCCGATTGCGGCATGATGCTTCAGGACGTATCTATCTTGATGTCATCAAAAGCGCGCTCCAGCCTTTATCGTGCGTCTTGTCGGAAAACCGCTTCACATTTTCCAGACGCAGTCTAAGGCACTTGAACCTTGGTGCGATAAGGTGACAGCTCCCGGCATTTGCTCGCGAGCGTGCTGCAAACGGATGCGAATGTCGGAATCGGACCACTAGCCTGAGCTTTTGCGCAATGGCGTGTTGCGACGCCGACGATCGCGGAGGCAGGCGCGAGCGATGGTAAGAAGGACGGCGAAGCGGCCGCGCTTCAGCCAGACCAATCTCGGGCGGCACGGCGGAGAGAACCTTGCGTCTTTACGAAAATCTTTCGAAGCGGGCGGCGTGGAGCTACCGGATAGCCGTCCTTTCTGTCCTTGTTTTTGGAGGCGCATTCGTCTGGCATCGCTTCTTCGGCCTCACGACACCGCTCGCGCTCAAGATCATGGGGGCGGCGATTGCGGGAGCCATCATCGCAGTCTTCGTCGCGATCGCAGGGCTCGTCGCGATCTGGAACAATGGCGACCGGGGCGCCGAGCGCGCGGCCGCCGCGCTTTTTCTGGCCGCGCTCGTGCTTGCGGTTCCGCTTTGGTCGCTTCCCGCATTGCTTACCCTCCCCCGCATCTATGAAGTGACGAGCGATCCGGGCGCACCTCCGGCCTTCGATCGTGTCGCCCGAATTCGGCAAGGACAGGCGAACCCGATACGTTACGACGCCGCTTTCGCGCCGCTTCAGGCACAAGCCTATCCCGACATCAAACCCCTTGTGGTCCAGCGCCCGCTCATCGACGTCTACACCTCGGTGCGTGATGTCGTGAAGACGCTGAACTGGAAGATCCTTGAGGAACAGGCCCCCGAAGCGACCAAGGCCGGCCATATCGAGGCCGTGGATAAAACCCTCCTGTTCGGCTTCGTGGAGGACATTGCGATCCGCGTGACCGGTAACGCGAAATCGGCGCGCGTGGATATTCGCTCGTCGTCGCGTTTCGGCCAGCACGACCTCGGCCGCAATGCCGAGCGCGTTCGCAGGTTCATGACGGAAGTGAAAAACCGCCTCGCCGCGCTGGAACGTCTCGAACGCATGGAGCGTGTCGTAGCGGCCCGTCAGGCGGAAGAAAAAGAAAAGGCAAAGCCGCAGTCCAAGCCTGCAAACCGCAGACGAGACGCCAACTAAATCACCTCCCGAACCGATCCGACGCAGAAAAGCGGCTCGAAAACCGGGCCTTGGAGATTCGACCGCCGACTTCAGGAACCCGGCGCACCCCGGTGGTTTTCCCTGAACAGGCTGGGACGCGGTACGCATCCAATGTGAAGACAAGAGAACGTTGTTCCGAACCGCGTCGAGTCGGTCGGCGTGAAATGGAAACGCGGCGGAGGAGAGTGAACCATGGGGCTTCTGGTCGACGGCGTATGGCAGGATCAGTGGTACGATACCAAGTCGACCGGCGGCCGCTTCGAGCGCCAGCAAAGCCGGTTTCGCAACTGGATCACGCCCGATGGAAGCGCCGGACCAAGCGGTGAGGCGGGCTTCGCAGCAGAGGCCGGTCGTTATCACCTCTATGTATGCTACGCCTGCCCCTGGGCGCACCGCACGTTGATTTTCCGGGCGCTGAAAGGGCTCCAAGACTTCATCCCGATATCGGCGGTGAACTGGTACATGGGCGCGGAAGGGTGGACGTTCGAACCTGGTCCGGGCGTCATCCCCGACACGGTCAACGGCGCCACACGCCTCCATCAAATCTATACGAAGGCCGATCCGTCCTATTCCGGTCGCGTGGTCGTTCCCGTGCTCTGGGACAAGCAACGTGAAACCATCGTCAGCAACGAATCGTCCGAGATCATCCGCATGTT
Organism: Rhodomicrobium lacus; assembly: GCF_003992725.1. Classification (NCBI taxonomy): domain Bacteria; kingdom Pseudomonadati; phylum Pseudomonadota; class Alphaproteobacteria; order Hyphomicrobiales; family Hyphomicrobiaceae; genus Rhodomicrobium; species Rhodomicrobium lacus. Next base: position 88,161 of record NZ_RZNF01000001.1, read on the forward strand.
CAACTCGGCCTTCGACGGTCTAGGCGCGAAGCCTGGCGATTACTACCCGGAAGAACTGAGGCAAGAGATCGATACGCTGAACGCGGAAATCTACGACCGCGTCAACAACGGCGTCTACAAGGCAGGCTTCGCAACGTCGCAGGAGGCATACGAGGAGGCCGTGCGGCCCCTGTTCGAGACGCTCGACAAGCTCGAAGCGCGGCTCGCCACAAACCGCTATTTGTGCGGCGACCGAATAACGGAGGCAGACTGGCGGCTGTTCACGACGCTGCTTAGATTTGATCCCGTTTATGTCGGTCACTTCAAGTGCAACATACGCCGCATCGCCGATTACCCCAACCTCTGGGGCTTTACGCGCGAACTATATCAGTGGCCCGGTGTGAAGGAGACGGTCAATTTTCAGCACATCAAGGGGCACTATTATCAAAGCCACAAGACCATCAACCCGACGGGCATCGTGCCGGTAGGACCAGAAATCGATTATGCCGCGCCGCACGGACGCGAGACGCTGCCCGCAGCGAGCCGCCCGATGTGATGCTCGCGACGGGCCGCGGATTCAAACGAGTGAGCGTTCGGCAGGACGCTTCAGCAGACGCATCGAACCTTGACTCCCTTATTCCCACCCCGTCGCGCGCCGCCGCGACACCGAAACGCCAAGACGAGGCGCGACCGCCGAAACATAATTGACCGTCTCGGTCGGAAGCGGCCTGCCGGCCGTCAGATAGTCTTCGTAGCGGGCAGGCCCTGCATTGTATGCCGCGAGAAACCCCGGCATGCCGTAGCGGTCGTGGAGTTCACGCAGATAGGCTGTCCCTGCGTGAACGTTGTCGCGCGGGTCGAACGGATCGCGCCCGAAACCGTATCGCGCGCGCAATTCGCGCCACGTCTGCGGCATGATCTGCATCAGCCCCATCGCGCCCTTCGAGGAAACCGCGTAAACGTCGCCGCCACTTTCCTGACTGATCACGGCGCGGATCCACACGGTCGGAATGCCGAAGCGCCTGGAAGCCTCCACCACGACATCGTCCACGGAATCACTTCTGTGCCTGTCGAACCGCCTTCGCTCGTCCGCATCGCCGCGAAAGTCCTCATAATACCGTGGCGTGCGGCTGAACGCGTCGTAGCCCCGGGACCGGTAGGCCTCCGCGCCCTCACCCGTGGCGGGAGAACAAGCTCCAAACGCACAGTTGCCCCCACCGGACGCCGCCTGCAAGGCTTGAGCAGCCACCGGCTCACCCAAGGCCAGAACGAAAGGCGCGGTCAAAATCAGGGTGCGGAGCAATGTCATTATCCTAGGGGTGAAAGCCCGTTTTCAGGAGGGGATGGGGTCAAGACACCCTATTTGCCTTTGATGCAATTTCAATAAAAGTCGAGTTGTATCGTTGATAGATCATTAACGGACGCGTCGCTGGCTCTTTGCCGAAGCGGCTTGCGATCGCTGTCTTTTGGGCGCGACCGTCGCTTGCCGCTCGTTGGGCCCGCGCGGTCAAGCCTGTCGGCCCGTACATGCCCGCCCCAGTCGAATACGATTAGCGGCGTCGCCATCGTCCGCCTTCACGCGCCTGACCTTTGACCCAAGTTGCCGCTTTACTTTATCCCCGCTGCGCGGCCAAATGCGCGCGAGGAGTTTCAGATGACCATCGAAAAGCGTGCGGTCCGCACCGACGACGACGGCCTTCGTGTCGATCGCTGGCTGAAAAAGAATTACCCGGCACTGCCCCATACGCTCGTGCAGAAACTTGTCCGCACCGGACAGGTCCGCGTCGACGGCGGACGCGTGAAGGCGGACAGCCGCCTTTCGGCAGGGCAGGAAGTTCGCGTGCCCACGCATTTCGCCGAGCCTGAAAACGCGCCGCAGCCTTCGCTGAAACCGCCTCCGGGGCTCTCCAAGGCCGACCGCGATTTCATCGAGCGGATGATCGTGTTCGAGAACGACGAGATGTTCATTCTCAACAAGCCCTTCGGCATCGCCGTTCAGGGCGGCACGAAGACGACGCGTCACATCGACGGACTGCTCGCGGGCATGGCCGACCGCTTCGGCGGCGAACGTCCGCGCCTCGTGCACCGGCTCGACCGCGATACCACCGGCATTCTCGTTGTCGCGAAGGACCGCCAGACCGCGGCCCGCCTCGGCCGGCTGTTCCAGACACGCTCGGTACAGAAGATCTACTGGGCGATCACGCGCGGCATCCCGAAGCCGCCACAGGGCAAGGTCGAGGCCGCGCTGGTCAAGGCAGCGGGGCCGGAGGGCGACCGCGTGCGCAAGGCGCGTCCCGGCGAGCAGGATCTCGCGCAGCACGCGACGACGTTTTATTCCGTCATCGACCGTGCCGCGAACATGGCGTGGGTATCGCTGAAGCCGGTGACCGGTCGCCAGCATCAGCTTCGCGCGCATATGGACATTCTCGGCACGCCCATTCTCGGCGATCAGAAATATGGCGACGGGACCGAAATCCCCATCGAAGGCATCGAACGGAAGCTTCATCTGCATGCGCGCCGGCTGACGCTCAAGGATCCGAAGCTCGGCGAAATCGATATTTCCGCGCCCCTTCCGTCGCATATCGCGCAGACGTTCGAGCTTCTCGGATTCGATTCAGCCCGTTACGGGGAATAATTGTGCATAACAGACATGAGTCTAACGTTTAGCTTCACGCGGCGTTAGCCCGGCATAATGTAGATCGTGCATTGTGGGAATGATTATCCGAACGGGGCGGAAACCGAACCTTCGCAGGTGCGAAATATGGCATCGACTCCTACGCTCATTGTTTTCGACTGTGACGGTACACTTGCCGATAGTCAGCATATCATCGTCGAGGCGATGAGGTTTTCTTTCCAGAACCTCGGGCTGGCCCTGCCTTCACGCCATGCGATCCTGCGCACCGTCGGCCTTTCGATGTCGGAGGCCATCGCCTGTCTCGCCCCGGACCTGTGCGAGGCCACGCGCGACGACGTCATCGCCGCCTATCGCAACAAGTGCATGCAGCTTCGCAATGCCCGCCAGAGCGAGCCGATGTTCCTCGGCGCGGCGCAGCTTCTGGGCAGCCTTGCCGCGCGCGATGACGTGGTTCTCGGGATGGCAACGGGCAAATCGCGCCGCGGCGCGCTCCGTTTCATCGAGGAAAACGGGTTTTCGGCGATGTTTTCGACGGTGCAGACTGCCGACGACGCCCCCTCCAAGCCCCACCCCGCCATGCTGTTCCAGGCCATGCGCGAAACAGGCATCCCGCCGCAGTCGACGATCATGATCGGCGATACGTCCTATGACATGCAGATGGCGGGCTCGGCGGCCTGCGCCGGCGTCGGCGTCACATGGGGTTATCACTCCGTGACGGAACTGACGCGGGCGGGGGCGCATGTCCTCGTGCACAGCTTCGCGTCCCTCGACAAGGCGCTCAGTCACGCACTGGAAGGCGGGCGCCTGCGTCCCTTCTGCCGGGATGTTGCAGCCTGACCGGCTGACGATTTCGTCCACCAAAAGCGATGCACTCCGTCGGCGCGCGGCGCGCGAAAGCCGTTCCCCGCATGCCTGCGCATGTGAAAGGGAATATCCCACCGGCTCGGAAAACCGTACTCGCCTTTCCCCTTATATACGGCACGACGGGAGAAAACGGCGCCAATTTAGAATTGTTCTTCAGAGCTGTTCTTTAGAATGATTATGCGGGCGCAGTGCACTTCAAAAGAATGCGAATTAGAACTGTTATATTTCGATGAAATAATCGCAGATATCCGCCAAATATCGTGGTTTTATATTTGATGCGCCTTTCGCCATGCGCTAACTTCTTAGGCGTTGGTGTTCGCGGTTGAACACACGCGGCTGCGGGGTCTTGCTGCCGCTTTCCTTCTGCTTTGCGACAGGGTGAAAAGTCCAGACCATGAGTGTGAACGTCATTTTCGGCTCCGACGGCGGCGCGACCAAAGCGGTTGCCTCCAAGATCGCCAAAAAGCTTTCCGGCAAAGCCATCGACATCAAGGACGCGACGGCGGCTGATTTCGAAAGCCCAAGCCTTCTTATTCTCGGCTCGCCCACCTACGGCAACGGCACCCTTCAGACCGACTGGGAAGACAACATCGAAAAGCTGACCTCCGCCAATCTCGCGGGCAAGAAGGTCGCCATCTTCGGCACCGGCGATCAGGAAGGCTATCCCGAGAGCTTCGTGGACGCGATCGGCATCCTTTACGACTACGCGGTCGACGCGGGCGCGGAAGTCGTCGGGTTCACCGATACGGCGGGCTACAACTATTCCGGATCGACCGCGGAGCGCGACGGCAAGTTCGTCGGCCTGCCCCTCGACCAGGACACGCAGTCTTCCAAGACAGACAAGAGGATCACGGATTGGATCAGCCGTCTGACCTAAACGAGGGCGTCATCCGCGTCTTCAATCACCACCTCTACGAGCTGTCGAGAGGGATCAGGCCGCTCAGCATGCTGACCATGACGAAGGCGGCGTCGGTTTTCGTAGAGGCACGGCTCGTCCGCGAAGGTGTTGCGTATTACGTGCACGAAGCCTGCCCTACGAAACTCAACGTCGTGTTCGGGCGCCCGGCGGCTGTTGAAGCCGCACGACGGTTCCTGACCCGGCCGCTTTGCGATCTCTCGCCCGAGCATGATTTCATGCTCGGCATTCTCCTCGGCTACGACCGCGAGCAACAATGCGTTCGCTACCTCGAAAGGTCGGCTTCTGCGGGCGAGCAGCAGGTGCTTGCCGCCCCTGATTTCGACGACAAATCCGCAAGCTGGCTCGATGCCGCCGTCGAGGCGAACCCGGAGCGCGCGCACTGATCGCGCGCTTTTCCGCTTTCATCGCGCGCTTTTCCGCTTTCGTTGAAGCCGCAACGGTATCGCCGCACGCGCAGGCCGCGCCTTCTCTCAGGCACTGATGTTCGTCAGCCGGTCGCGGATTTCCGGCATCGCCGGATGTGGCGGCTTGTCCTTGTGCACGATCAATCCGAGCTGCCTCACAAGCGGAGGCGAAAGCGGCCGCGCCACGATGCTGCGCCCGAGATAGAGGTCTTCCCTGTTCTCGATGGCGAGGATGGCGACCCCGACGCCCGCCGCCACCATCGCCTTCAGCGCCTCCGAATTGCCGAGATAGAGCGTCGGTTTCGGGTGGATGCCCTGCGCCTCGAACCAGCCGACCACGAGGCGGTGCATCTGCGTCGTCGGCAGGTCCAGAAGGAGAGCGCGTTTCTTGAGGTAGTCCGCTGGTATCGCGGACGGCAAGCCGGCACCTTCATGCATCGGGAAGACGGCCATGAGCGGATCTTCGCGGACCTTCGTCACCGATACCGGCGCCGCCTTGTCGATGGGCAGCGCAACGAGGCCGATGTCGAGTTCGTTTGCCGCCACCTTTTCCACGATGACATGCGACAGGTCGATTTCGATGGAAATTTCGAGTTCGGGATGCGTCAGGCGCAGTTCGCCAAGCAGCCTCGGCAGAAGATAAACGCAGACGGTGATGGTCGCGCCGAGCCGGATCGGGCTCATCCAGCCGTCGCGATAGCGCCCCACGGCAAGCACGGCCTCCTCAGCGTCGCCGATGAGCTTCCCCCCGCGCGCGACGAGTTCCTTTCCGGCGTCGGTCGCAAAGGCGCGCTTGCCGAGACGTGCCACCAGTTGCACGCCAAGTCGCGCCTCAAGCTCCTTGATCTGCTGGCTTACGGCGGGCTGCGTCAAATTCAGCGCGCGCGCCGCCGCCGTAAAGCTCCCCCGCTTCACGACCTCAAGAAACGTCCGCACCTGATCGAGATTGAGATCGCGCATTTTAGGAACCAAAGGAATGCTTATCGTTACGCAAACGATAATCGATTTCATTTATCGAAGGAAGGGGAGCATATCTGGTGTCCGCCAGCGTCGGCGGCATAGCGGCGCGGGATACTGGAGACGAGTACGATGACAACGATGAAACACGCTCAACCTCTTAGCGATGCGGCTTCGACCATGGCGACGGGCGGCTTCTTCGATAAGGCGCTCGGCCTGTTGTCGTCCGTCAAACGTCGCTGGAACGCGGAAGCCGAGATACGCAACGCCGTCGCCGAACTCGAACAGCTCGACGACCGCGCGCTTCGCGACATCGGCCTCAACCGTTATGACCTCGAAGATCGCGTTCGCCACCACCACCGGCATTAGCATCGGCAGCATCGGCATCGATTTGACCGAGACAGGCTGACCGGCACTTGAACGTAAAGCGTCGAGCCGCGCTCGATTTGCGGCACGACGCATCAAGGGGCCTTCCCTCTCATGGCTCCCACGCGGTTGATCAGGTGAGGCGCGACAGGTGCGCGCCTCGGGCCGGCACGTCACGGATAGCTCGACACCACGCGATGCGACGCTTCGAGCGTGCGCCAGATGTCGATCGTGAGCCGGGCATGCGCCCGCGCCGCCTTCAGTTCTTCGAGGGCGGCCGCTGCGCTCGCCTCCTCCGCCACGGCTTCCGCGTAAGCCTCGCTCGCATAGGCCTCGCGCTCCTGTCCCGCAATCGGCAGATCGGACACGGCTTTCATTGCGAGCGCCTTCACGCGGCGCACCTTGCCTTCCGCGATGAGCGCGCGCTCGATACGCGCGCGAAGCTCGGCGGCGCTCTTTCCGTCGAAATTGATGGCATTCATCAACTGACGGTCGGTTACCATCGCCTTCTTCACGGTCTGCCCGCTCGCGAGATGCGCTTGTCGAACGCGCTCCGGGCGATGGCGCCACTCGAAGGGGCCGCTTCCCCCGCCTCAGCCGCAATCATCTCTTCCAGCGCTTCGTATTCACGGCGCAGAAATGCGCAGATATTCAGGTGTCGATTGACGTCGTAGAGCCACGAACCGGCATGCCCACGCGCAATTTCGATCTTCCGCGCCGCCTTGAGCTGCGCAATGATGGACAGACGGCCTTTGAGGCTGGTGTCGCCCGCCTCGATTTCGCCAATGCCGAGAAGATAGGCCAGCGCCTTGCGCCGCTTCATCTCCTCCGCGTCGAGGGACTCATTCGTCACGCCCACGGAGTGTCTCCCGAACTCGCAACAACTGATACGGGTAATAGAAGAAAGCGCTTTAACCTTCGGTGAATCGAAAGCGGGACGAAAACCCGGCCTGCGCAAATTGCGCTTGCGTGCTTCTCCAATTTTAAGAAAATCCGTCTCAACTGTTGGGGACGCCATGTTCGAAGTCATCCGCGACGCGCTCATCTGGCTCATGAGCTGGGTTCTGGACAAGCCGCCTCAGGGCGGCGAGGCGTTCAGGCTGCTGTTCCTGATCGGCTTTTCAGTGTTTGCCACCTGGATCAGCCTCTATTGGCGCGACCTCGCCTATCGCTCCCGCACGATCCGCCGCAGGCTCAAGCCCGAAGAGCGCTATGCGGGCCGCTATTTTCAGGCCGTCTGGCAAAAAGGCGACCTGCGCTACGCCTTCGTGAATATCTTCTTCAACTGGCGGCGGCGTCGCTACGAGGCCGCTGGCCGCGCCTACGCCGCCGATGGGACGGAGCTTGCCTCCTTCAGCTCGTCCTATGTGCGCTTCCCGTCCGAAAAGGATTCCGAGATCGAATTCATGTGGAAGAGCAATTCCGGCGTCTCGGGCTATACGCGCCTCGCCATCGAGGATTCGGACGAAGACCTCATCCAGGGCGACGGACTCGTCGTGCATATCGACGGCGAGATTTGCAGCTATCCGATGAAATTCAAGCATATGCACGACCGCTATGTGCGCGAGGCGCTCGGCGTCACGGTCCCGAAGCATTCCTCGCAGGAGCCGAATTTCGTGCGCCTCTTCAACGTGCGTTACGGCCCGAATGTGCGGAGCGGTTTCGCAGGCGCGCAAAAACCGGAGCCCGAGCCCGCGATACCGGCATAGCGCGCGCTGAATGCCGCCAGACCGTCGTAGCGGTTCAAGATCCGCATCGGAACAATCCCTTATCCCTCGCTCGTGGATCGGCAAGTTTCTTGCTATGCTCGCCTTTGCAAGGGTTTACCGAAAGCAGAAAGCAAGCGCATCCTCCGTCGGCTGGCTGTTCGGAAGCTCCCGATGACGAGGTTGAAAGGCATGGCATGACCACGCCCATGGGCGGTGACATCTACGGCGATGCTCTCGTGGTGCTCGGCACCGCGGGCATCGTCGTGCCGCTGCTCCGTCGGCTGGGAGTCAGTTCCGTGCTCGGCTATCTCGGCGCGGGCGCCATCCTCGGCCCCTACGGCCTCGGCTCGCTGCGCGCGGAATATGGCGTCCTGCCGTGGATCACGATTACCGACACGAAGGCGCTCGGCGGCATCGCCGAACTCGGCGTCGTGTTCCTGCTTTTCACCATAGGGCTCGAACTCTCGTATAATCGCCTGCTGACGATGCGCCGCCTCGTCTTCGGGCTTGGCTCGCTTCAGGTGGTCGCATCGACGGCGGTCATCGCCGCGATCTGCGCTGCGGCGGGGCTCGACCTCCGGCTTTCCATCATTCTGGGCGGGTGCCTGGCGCTATCCTCGACCGCCATAGTCGTCGATGTCCTCGCCTGCCAGCGCCGCCTCTCCACCGCCACCGGACGCGCGAGCTTTTCGATCCTGCTCGCCCAGGATCTCGCGGTCGTGCCGCTTCTCCTTTTCCTGCTGATCCTCGGTTCGAGCGCCGAAGCGTCCGTTTACGAAGCGCTCGCGCTGGCGCTCATGAAAGCGGCCCTCGGCCTCAGCTTCATCCTGATCGTGGCGCGGCTTTTTCTGCGGCCGCTGTTCCGCCTCGTGGCGTCGGCGGGGTCGAGCGAGCCGTTCATGGCGGCAACGCTGTTCGTGGTGGTGGCCACAGGCGTAACAGCGAGCCGCGCAGGGCTTTCCATGGCTCTCGGCGCCTTCGTGGCCGGACTCCTGCTTGCGGAAACGGAATACAGAAAGTCCGTCGAAATCGCCATCGAGCCCTTCAAGGGCGTATTGCTCGGCCTGTTCTTCTTCACTGTCGGGATGGGAATCGATTTCCGCGAAATTCTCAACTACCCGGACCTCGTCTTCGGCGCGATCGTTGCTCTCGTGATCGTGAAGGCCGCGATCGTCCTCGGAATTGCGCCGCTCTTCAACGTGCCCCGTCCGGCAGCCCTCGAAACGGCGCTGCTCCTTGGCCCGGCGGGAGAGTTCGCTTTCGTCGGCCTCGGGCTTGCGGCCGGACTGAAACTGATTCCAACCGAGATATCCGGCCCCGCGCTGGCTGTCGTCTCTCTCTCCATGGCGTTCATACCCATTCTCGACTTCGCGGGGCGGAGACTGGCGGAGCGCGCGTCGGCAAAGCGGCCGCACATCGACGAAGCTCTTCTCGCGCTGCCGGAAACGGAACTGAAGGACCACGCCATCGTCGTCGGCCATGGCCGCGTCGGACAGGTGCTCTGCTCGCTCCTCGAACGCCACCGTTTTCCGTTCATCGCGAGTGACAAGGATCCGGATGTCGTGTCGCAACACAGGCGCCTTGGCCGCGAAGTCTATTACGGCAACGCCGGCAATCCCGCCTTCCTGAGCGCCTGCGGCCTGCAAAGTGCCTCCGCGCTCATCATCACCATAACGGCAGGCGACGAAATCATCGAAATCGTGAAGACCGCGCTCAAGCTCAGGCCCGACCTTGTCATTCTTTCGCGCGCTCGCGACGCGACGCATGCCCATCAGCTCTACGCCATCGGCGTGACCGATGCGGTGCCGGAGACGATCGAAGCAAGCCTTCAGCTTTCGGAAGCGTCGCTCGTGGCGCTCGGCATTCCGGCGGGTCTGGCCATCGCGTCGATTCACGACATGCGCGACGAATTCCGCGCCGAGTTTCAGGAGGCCGCGCGGCAATCGGGGCGGCTCGTGACGCGCGCCATCCGCCGCAAGACGCTCCGCGAGCGTGCGCCGAACAAGGCGGAGCCTTAGGAGACGACCGGTAAAGAACGTTGCGCCGGTAGCCTATCGCATGCAGGCGGCGCCCTTGACGGAGATGACCCGGACGCTCCATCCGCTGTCCGGGGCGGCGTCGACATGCGCGCCGTTGAACGCAAGGAAGGGATTTCTCACCACATACCGGGTGATACCCGCCGCCGGACCGAGGCCGGCACCGGAAAGCTGCGTGCCTTCGCCGCCATATGAGGATCTGAGTCCGTCATTTTGAAACGCCGGGATAGCGGTCGAGCACGGAGTGATGGCGGCGTTCGCGCCCGAGCCTATGGCAACGCGTTGCAGAAGCCCGCCGTCGACGGAACGCACCCCGGGAATCGAATGCGCCGGGAAGGCAAGAGCGACCGGCGCGGTTGCCGCTCCGGCAATCAGGCTGATGGCGAGGACACGAAAATGGATCATACGCATAGAATTCACGCAAAATCTTCACTGAACGCTTAAACGACCAGCCAACGCGGGTTCTTTTTTTGGCGCTTTGGCGGCCTTTTGCCGGTTACGCGGGCGCTTCTCCTATTGTCCAACGCCGGAGAGGGGTTGGAAAGCGTAAAAAAGCATGCTAGCAAAAGCCTTCGACAGCGCATTTCGTCTTCGCGCGTTCGTAAACCTCAACCTTATTGGCTTGCGCTTGCCACCGGCCTGATGGCGACTGAGTGGAGCGCTTGGAATTTGACCATGAAGATCAAGAATTCAATCAAGACGCTTCGCACGCGCCATCGCGACAATCGCGTCGTTCGCCGCCGTGGCCGCCTCTATATCATCAACAAGAAGGTCCGCCGCTACAAGGCTCGCCAGGGTTGATCGGCCTCCGCCCGATGGTTTTCCGCGCGCGCTTCGGCTGCCGCGCGAAAGCTTTCTCTTGCCTCGACGCAACGAGGAGGGCGGTTCGTTGACCAGCCTTACGCTGAAACACGGCGATTGCCTCGTCATCGCGACGCACAACAAGGGCAAGGTTCGCGAGTTCGAAGACCTGTGCGCGCCGATAGGCGTGAGCGTGGTCTCGTCGGCTGCGCTTGGCTTGCCGGAGCCGGAAGAGACGGGCACGACCTTCGCGGAAAACGCGAGCTTGAAGGCTGTGGCGACCGCTGTCGCGACAGGCAAGATTGCGCTCGCCGACGATTCGGGGCTGGCCGTCGACGCGCTCGACGGAGCGCCGGGCATCTATTCGGCGCGCTGGGCGGGCGAGTCTCGCGATTTCGGGGCTGCCATGAGGAAGGTCGAGGCCGAGCTTGGCGCTCGCGGCGCGACCGCGCCCGAAGCACGCCGCGCGCGCTTCGTTTGCGTCCTTTGTCTTGCCAATCCGGCGGGCGAGGTCCAATTCTTCGAGGGAACCGTCGCGGGCCATCTTGTGTGGCCGCCGCGCGGAACGAACGGTTTCGGCTACGATCCCATGTTCGTCGCCGATGGCCGCGATCTGACCTTCGGCGAAATGGACCCGGCCGCGAAACATGCGATCTCCCACCGCGCCAACGCTTTTGCCGCTTTCAAGGCCGCCCTCGTCTCCCCGCTCTGAGGTGCGCGCCGCCGAGCCGCTTGCGGTCTACGTTCACTGGCCTTTCTGCGAAAAGAAATGCCCGTACTGCGATTTCAATTCCCACGCCGCCCGCAGCATCGATGAAGCCCGCTGGCTTGCCGCAATCCTGCGCGAGCTTGAGACTTATGCGGACGAAACCGCCGGCCAACCGGTCGCGAGCGTCTTTTTCGGCGGCGGCACGCCATCGCTGATGCAGGCGCGAACAGCCGGCACGGTGCTCGACCGCATCGCGGCGCTGTGGCCGGTCTCCGAAAGCTGCGAAATCACCCTCGAAGCGAACCCGTCGAGCGTCGAGGCGAGCCGCTTCGCGGGCTATCGCGCGGCGGGGGTGAACCGCATTTCGCTCGGCATCCAGTCTCTCGACGATGGGGCGCTGAAAGCGCTTGGCCGTATCCACGACGCCGCCGAAGCGCGCGCCGCGCTCGGCATCGCCGCCCGCACCTTCGATCGCATGAGCTTTGACCTGATCTACGCGCGCCCCGGCCAGACGCTCGACGCCTGGCGCGCGGAACTGGCGGAGGCGTTTTCCTTCGCCAGGGGCCATCTCTCGCTCTACCAGCTCACGGTCGAACCCGAGACGGCTTTCTTCGCGTTGCAACGCCGTGGACGGCTGCGCCTTCCCGAGGCGGAACTCGCGGCCGAGTTCTATGCGCTCACGCAGGAGCTTTGCGAGGCGGCGGGGCTTCGCGCCTATGAAGTCTCCAACCACGCGGCGCCCGGCGAGGAAAGCCGCCACAACCTCGCTTATTGGCGCTATCGCGATTATCTCGGCGTGGGGCCCGGCGCGCACGGGCGATATTGCGGGGCGTCAGGGCGCAAGATCGCCACGGCGGCGCTGAAGTCGCCGCTCGCATGGGCGGAGAAAGTGGAAGCGTTGGGGCATGGCCGCGAGGAGCATGTCGAGCTTTCAGCCCGCGATGAAGCCGAAGAGGCGGTGCTGATGGGGCTTCGCCTCAGCGAGGGCCTGGACGCCCGCCGAATGGAGGCGCGGACCGGGTTTCGCCCCGCCGCATCCGTGATCGAGATGCTCGAAGGCGAGGCGCTGATTGTGCGCGGGGATGGCCGCATCATCACAACGGCGGCGGGCCGCCTCGTGCTGAACGCCGTGGTCGAGGCCGTCGCGTCGAGCCTCGAAACGATTTGAGCCGTCTCCCGTTCAGCGGCTGCTAATACTGCGCAACGGCGGTCCCGAAGCTTGCAGGCGCGGGATCAATGGTCTGGTTGCCGGTCGAGCGTACTTCCATGATTGCGAAGCCGCGTTCGGCTGTGCCGTCCGCGCGAAGACGGAACAGCCCGTCGACGCCGTTGAAGCCGCTGGCGCGCATCAGCTCGGAGGACGCGAAACGCCGCTCAGGTGGGTTATTGGAGAGCGAGATCGCGAGGCTGACGGCGTCATAAGAAAGGCTTGCGAGCCGGGGCGGCATCTCCCCATAGGTTTCGGAATAGCGGCGCGTGAAATCCTCCCAGCCCTTCGGATCGGGCGCGGGGAACCATCCGCCCTGCAAGGCAGCCTCCTTGCCGACGCCGACATAATCCCAGCCCGACAGGCCGATCATCTTCACTGCCTGCGTATCCATCTCGTAATAGGGGAAAAGCGGCGCGAGCGAAGGCAGTGTGTCGCCACCCGCGGGCACAAAGATCGCATCGACCTGCGGCGCGGCCCCCTTCTTCGCGAGCGGCGCAAGTTCTTTCACCGAGGCCAGCATGCCGTTCGCTTCGGGCGGGAAAGACTTCGTCAGCACCACCTGCCCGCCATTCGCCTGCACGGCGCGATTGAACGCCTGCTCGACGATACGGCCATAGTCGTTTTGCGGGAACAAGGCGGCGAAGCGCTTCTTTCCGTTCGCGGCGGCGTAGGACACCATGCGCGGCACGTCGCTGCCCGCGACGAAGCTGAGGAGATAGACGCCGTTTCCGGCAACGTTGCGGTCGCTCGAAAAGGCGAGCACCGGCACACGGGCGGCTTGGGCCACGGGCGCAACCGCTGTCACCTCGTTGGCGAACAGCGGGCCAATGATGAGTTCGGCGCCGTCCCTGATGGCCTCATCCGCCGCCCGGCGCGCACCGTCCGGCGTTCCCCGCGTATCCTTGGGAATGAGCTGGACATTCGGCTTGTCGAAATCGAAGAGCGCGAGTTCGCCCGCCTGCTTCATGGCCTTGGCAACCTGCTGCGCGTTCACGTTGCCCGTGAGCGGCAGAAGCAGCGCCACCTTCACCGTGCCGCCTGCCGGTGCGCCGCGCGGCGGCGTCGAGGTTGCCAGACTGCCGCTCCCGGTGCCGCCGACCGAACAAGCGGTGAGCCCCAGGCACACGATCAGAAAAGCGAATCCGAGAAAGATGCGGGATCGCGCGAAGGCGTGTTCACTCGTTAGTTTCATCGGGATCGAATATCAGCTTTCCGTTGACCTGCGCCGGTTATGAAGGCAAGACCACCTTGTTACGAGTCGCGTCTGACGCGAAGCGCTTCGAGCACGCTTACCGTGTTCGGCAACTGTGGCTGATTGGTGATGACGAAGCGACGGGCGCCGAAAATTCCACAAACCGATGCAGTCGGCGACGAGACATCGACAATCGGGCCGGAACGCGCGGCGGCGCTTCTGGCCGCGGTGTCGCGGCAGTTTGAAAGGCTGGACGCCTCCCCTCTCGATCCCGGGCTGTACCTCGTTTCGACGCCCATCGGCAATCTTTCCGATATCTCGATCCGCGCTCTCTTTGTGCTGACATCCGCCGACCGGGTCTACTGCGAAGACACACGCCACAGCCGGAAGCTGTTTTCAGCGTTCGACATCGGCCGCAAGCTCGAAACCTATCACGACTTTTCAGGCGAGGCGGACCGCGAGCGCATAATGAACGCGCTGCGCGAAGGAAAGGCGATCGCGCTCATCTCGGACGCCGGCACGCCGCTCATCGCCGACCCTGGCTACAAGCTCGTGCGCGATGCAGCCGCCGAGGGTATACGCGTCTTTCCGGTGCCGGGCGCATCGGCGATCCTGTCGGCGCTCGTGGCGAGCGGGCTGCCGACCGACCGCTTCTTCTTCGGCGGTTTTCTGCCGCCGAAGGACGGCGCTCGGCTGGATGCTCTCGAAGCCGTGCGAACGGTGCCGGGGACACTCGTCTTCTATGAAACGCCCTCCCGCATCGGAGCCGCGCTCGCCGCAATCGAAACCGTCTATCCGGAAAGGACGCTCGCGGTCGCCCGCGAGCTGACGAAGCTGCATGAGACGATCATGAAGGGCACCGCGCGCGAGCTGGCGGCGTCCTTCGAAGTCGATCCGCCCCAGGGCGAAATCGTACTCCTCATCGCTCCCGGCGAAGCCGCGACCGCAACCGAAGCCGACATCGAAAGCGCGCTTCGCGCCGCCTTGAAGACGGCGAGGCTCAAGGAAGCTGTTGAAGACGTATCGAAAGGGCTTGGTGTCGCAAGGAAAACGGCCTACAACTTGGCATTGAAGATCAAGGGTGAGGCGTCATGATCGCAGCCAGCCATGCCAGGGGTGCGCCAACCTCCTACAAGGTCGGCGTCGCCGCAGAAAAACGCGCGAGGCAGCTTCTCGAGGCGAAGAGCTATCGAATTATCGCGGAGCGTTACAAGACCAAGGGCGGCGAGATCGACCTCGTGGCCCAGCGCGGGGATCATCTCGCTTTCGTGGAAGTGAAGTGCCGCCGCACGCAGGATGAAGCGGCCTACGCGGTGCTGCCTCGACAGCAGGCGCGGATTGCGACCGCCGCCGAAGTTTTTCTCGGAGAGAACCCGGGGCTTTCTCATGACTCCGCCAGTTTCGACGTCATTCTGGTGAGCCCGACGCAGGGCCTTTCGCATATCGAGCAAGCCTTTCTTGCCTAAATCGTCCCTGCCCTTTAAGTCTCCTCCGAACCCTCTTTCAGCGAGGACCGGATGCGTCTGAAAACCGGGGTCCAGATGGACCCGATCGAGAAAATCAACATCAGGGGCGATTCGACTTTCGCGCTCCTTCTCGAAGCGCAGAACCGCCATCACTCCATCTTTTATTATACGCCGGATCGACTCGTGCTGCGCGAAGGCCGCGCCTTTGCCGAAGGGCATGAACTGCGTGTGCACGATATCGAGGGCGCGCATTTCGAACTCGGCCCAAGGCAGAAGCTTGCGCTCGACGAACTCGACGTGATCCACCTGCGGCAAGACCCGCCGTTCGACATGGCTTACATCACGACAACGCACATCCTCGACAGCGTCCATCCGAAGACGCTCGTGGTGAACGACCCGACGAGCGTCCGCAACGCGCCGGAAAAGCTGTTCGTCACGCAGTTCCCCGACCTCATGCCGCCCACTCTCATTGCGCGCACGCTCGACGATGTCACCGCGTTCCGGGAAGAGTTCGGAGACATCATCGTCAAGCCGCTCTACGGCAATGGCGGCGCGGCGGTGTTCCGGATCAAGCCGGATG
Source organism: Rhodomicrobium lacus (assembly GCF_003992725.1). Lineage (NCBI taxonomy): Bacteria > Pseudomonadati > Pseudomonadota > Alphaproteobacteria > Hyphomicrobiales > Hyphomicrobiaceae > Rhodomicrobium > Rhodomicrobium lacus. The sequence continues at coordinate 103,988 of NZ_RZNF01000001.1, forward strand.
ACACGAACACGGGCTCGCTCGTGGAGCTGTTCCAGACTGTGTTCCGCGAACCTTTCGTCGTGCAGCGCTACCTTCCCGACGTGCGGGCGGGCGACAAGCGCATCATCCTCGTCGACGGCGAGCCGGTGGGCGCAATCAACCGGGTACCAGCGGCAAACGAAACGCGCTCCAACATGCATGTGGGCGGCCGTCCCGAAGCGACGGCGCTGACGCCGCGCGAGCGCGATATCTGCGCCGCCATCGGCCCTGAACTGAAAAGGCGCGGTCTCATTTTCGTCGGCATCGACGTCATCGGCGACTATCTCACCGAGATCAACGTCACGTCTCCAACCGGCATCCGCGAGGTGAAACGCTTCGGCGGAGCCGACATCGCGGCGCTGATATGGGATGTTGTGGAAGAGAAGGTTTGTTCCGCTAAAGTTCCTTGAATGTTCTTGATTTCGTAAATTCTGGCGATAATATCCATTCCACTTGTTGAAGGTAGGCGAGTGGGTGGCGTAAATGTTCGCGCAAGTTTCGACCGTAACGTTCGAGGGCATCGACGCGAAACGGGTCGATGTCCAGGTGCTGATCGCGCCGGGTCTCCCTTCTTTTTCCATCGTTGGCCTACCCGATAAGTCTGTGGGCGAAAGCCGCGAGCGGGTTCGTGCAGCCCTGACCGCCATCGGTCTCGGCCTGCCGGCGAAGCGCATTACCGTCAATCTCGCGCCCGCCGACATGCCGAAGGAGGGGACGCATTACGATCTGCCAATCGCGCTCGGTGTGATGGCTGCGGCCGGCGCGATTCCCGGTGACCTGCTGAAAGATTTCATCGTTATCGGCGAACTCGGCCTCGACGGCTCCCTCGGCCCGATCGCGGGCGCGTTACCGGCGGCTTTCGGCGCGAGCGGCCTCGACAAGGGACTGATCTGCCCCGCCGCCTCCGGCCCCGAGGCCGCATGGGCGTCGGCAGACATGCCCATCGTCGCCCCCGCACATCTGACGCAACTTGTTAATCACCTCAAGGGCACCTCCGCGCTCGCGCGGCCAAAACCCTATCTCGAGCGCGGCGCCGGCTCCTCCTGCGATCTGAAGGACGTGAGAGGGCAGGAGAGCGCCAAACGAGCGCTGGAGGTTGCGGCCGCTGGCGGGCATCATATGCTGATGATCGGCCCCCCGGGCGCGGGCAAATCCATGCTGGCGCAACGGCTGCCCGGCATCTTGCCGCCTCTCGAACCTCACGAACTCCTTGAGGTCGCGATGGTGCAGAGCATCGCGGGGACCATTGTCAACGGGGCACTGACGGCGACCAGACCCTTCAGGGCACCCCATCACTCGGCGAGCATGGCCGCGCTGGTGGGCGGCGGTGCGAAGCCGAAGCCTGGAGAGGTCGCGCTCGCCCATCACGGCGTGCTCTTTCTTGACGAGTTGCCCGAATTTCCGCCGCATGTGCTCGATGCGCTCAGGCAACCCATCGAAAGCGGCGAGACGATCATTGCGCGCGTCAACCATCGCATTCGCTATCCGTCGCGCTTCCAGCTTGTGGCGGCAATGAACCCCTGCCGCTGCGGCCACGCATGGACGCCCGGAATGACGTGCAAGCTCGGGCCCCGTTGCGAGGAGAGCTACCGAGGACGCATCTCCGGGCCGCTCTGGGACAGGATCGATATCCAGATTCCTGTTGCGCCGGTCAAAGCCACCGACCTGGCCTTGCCGCCGGCGCAGGAAGGAAGCCAAGAGGTCGCTGCGCGGGTGGCTGCGGCCCGCTCCATCCAGATCAAGCGCTATGCCATCGTTGGCAATGACGCGATCGCGACAAACGGGGATTGTCCGGCGGCCCTGCTCGACGACTTTTGCGCCCTGAGCCGGGAGGGCCTTGCGCTGCTCGAAAAGGCCGCGGACGTGGCCGGTCTCTCCGCGCGCGGCTATCACCGCACGCTCAGGCTTGCCCGCACCGTTGCCGATCTCGATGCAAGCGCAGGCGTTCATGCGATTCACGTCGCCGAAGCGCTGAGCCTCCGGGGCGAGGTTGCCGCCGCGCGGCGAGCCGCGGCCGCTTGAAAACGGCGTCGCAGTTTCCCGGGTGGCGACCGACAGATCGGAGCCGGATCCGATCGGGTTGAATCCGCCTCTTCAACAACGACCCTCTTACCGACCGGATTGTGATCCGATCAGATCGCCGCGAATGCCTCAACCGAGAGAGGCCCGGATCAATTCCCTATCGCGGCAGAAGCGTCGTTCCCATCAGCGCGAGATCGATCGCGTGCGCAGCCTGACGGCCCTCGCGGATCGCCCAGACGACAAGCGATTGCCCGCGCCGCATGTCGCCCGCCACGAAGACCTTCGGGCGCGACGTCGCATAGTCGCGGTCGGTGGCCTTGACGTTACCGCGCCCGTCGAGTTCCACGCCGAGGTCGGCGAGCAGCCCTTCCTTGACAGGCGAAACGAAGCCCATGGCAAGCAGCACGAGGTCTGCATCGAGCACGAACTCGCTGCCGGGAACGGCCTTCATCTTTTCGTCGACGCGCACGCAATGAAGGCGCGCGACCTCGCCCTTGTCGTTGCCCTCGAAGCGGGTCGTCATCACGCTGAAGTCGCGGACGGCGCCTTCTTCCTGGCTCGAAGAGGTCCGCAACTTGAGCGGCCATTGCGGCCAGGTCAGATCCTTGTTTTCCTTGACCGGAGGCTTCGGCATGATTTCGATCTGCGTCACCGAGGCCGCGCCCTGCCGGATCGACGTGCCGATGCAGTCAGAGCCCGTGTCGCCGCCGCCGATCACCACAACGCGCTTTCCCGTGGCGAGTATCGGCTCGACATCGCCGAGCGGCTCGCCGGAAACGCGCCGGTTCTGCTGCGTGAGGAAGCTCATGGCGAACTCGACGCCCTTCAGTTCGCGTCCCGGCACGGGAAGATCGCGCGGGCGCTCGGAACCGCCAGCCAGCAGCACGGCGTCGAAGTCACGTTCGAGTTCAGCAACGGGAAGCGTCACGCCGACATGGACGCCGCAATGGAAGGTCACGCCCTCGCCCTGCATCTGCGCGACACGCCGCTCGATGACCTGCTTCTCAAGCTTGAAATCCGGGATGCCATAGCGCAGAAGCCCGCCCGGCATTGCGTTCTTTTCGTAGACATGCACATCGTGCCCCGCACGCGCAAGCTGCTGCGCGGCGGCAAGTCCCGAAGGGCCGGAGCCGACCACGGCAACGCGCTTGCCGGTCTTCACCTCGGCCGCTTCCGGCACGATGAAGCCCTCGTCAAACGCCCGGTCGGCGATCGCACATTCGATGCTCTTGATGGTCACAGGCACGTCGTCGATGTTGAGCGTGCAGGCAGCCTCGCAAGGCGCCGGGCAGATGCGCCCCGTCACGTCGGGGAAATTGTTCGTCGAATGGAGGTTTCGCGCCGCCGCTTCCCATTCGCCGTGATAGACGAGATCGTTCCAGTCCGGGATCTGGTTGTTGATCGGGCAGCCACGATGACAATAGGGCACGCCGCAATCCATGCAGCGCGCGGCCTGGCGGCTTACGTCCTCGCTCGTCGGCGGCAGCACGAATTCGCGGAAATGCCGCGTGCGCTCCGCGACGGGTGCGTAATCGCGCTCTTCGCGCTCAATCTCAAGAAAACCGGTGATCTTTCCCATTGTCTTACCCGCGCTGCATGCTGTCGGCGCGCACGCGCCAGCCGTCTATCCTGTTGCCCGGCGTTGCCGCCAACCCGTCGCAGACTTCCGTCGCCATCCGGCGCCGGCACTGCGGTGATGAATTTCGGCTGCCTATGCGAAAACAGCCGAAATCCTGAAGTCCTGTTTCGTCGTCCGGCGATGATGCCTTCGCGACAGTCTGGATCATGCTAACGTACGGGCGGGCGACGCCAAGGCGCCCGCTCGCGTTGCTAACCTGCGGCGGTCACGCCGATGGAGATCTCCGCCTGCTCCGGCGGCGTCGGCGCAACCTTAAGCCGCTTCTGGTTTTCGAGCGCCTTGCGATACTCGGTCGGCATCACCTTCACGAATTTCGGCAGGTACAAAGACCAGTTTTCGAGAATGGTCTTGGCGCGTTCGGACCCCGTATAACGGCGGTGGTTCTCGATGAGGCGGACAAGACGAAGTTCGTCGTCGAGCGTCATGTCCTGCATGAGATGCACGAAGTTGAAGCGCTCCAGCGTGTCGCCGCTCGCCTGGTTGAAGGGCGAGACGTCGCCGGGATCGATGGGCTCAAGCTCCACCATCGCCATGTTGCACCGCTTCGGGAACGAGCCGTCCTCGTCGAGCACATAGGCGATGCCGCCCGACATGCCCGCCGCGAAATTGCGGCCCGTCTTGCCGAGAACCACAACGCAGCCGCCCGTCATATATTCGCAGCCGTGATCGCCGGTTCCTTCGACGACCGCCACCGCGCCCGAGTTCCTCACCGCGAAACGCTCGCCCGCAACGCCACGGAAGTAGCACGAGCCGGAAATCGCGCCATACAGCACGGTATTGCCGACGATGATGCTTTCTTCCGGCACAACCGACGTGTTCGACGGCGGACGAACGATCAGCTTGCCGCCCGAAAGCCCCTTGCCGACATAGTCGTTGCCCTCGCCTTCGAGATCGAGCGTCACGCCCTTCGCGACCCACGCGCCGAAGCTCTGCCCGGCCGTGCCCTTGAGCGAAATCCAGATGGTGTCTTCCGGCAGGCCCGCATATCCGTAAGCCTTGGCGACACGGCCCGACAGCATCGCGCCCGTCGAGCGGTCGGCGCTCACGATCGGCACTTCGAGCTTGACGGCCTTGCCCTCTTCGAGCGCGGGTTTCGCAAGTTCGATCAGCTTCCGGTCGAGCACATGCGCAATCGGATGGTTCTGACGCTCGGTGCGGTAGCTGGCGACACCGGCCGGAACTTCCGGCTTGTGGAACATCTTCGTAAAGTCGAGGCCCTGCGCCTTCCAGTGCTGGATCGCCCTCTCCTTGTCGAGCCAGTCGGTGCGGCCGACAAGCTCATTGAAGGAGCGGACGCCGAGCGCCGCCATGTATTCGCGCACCTCTTCCGCCACGAAGAAGAAATAGTTGATCACATGCTCCGGCGTGCCCTTGAAGCGCGCGCGAAGCACCGGATCTTGCGTGGCGACGCCCACGGGGCAGGTATTGAGATGACACTTGCGCATCATCACGCAGCCAGCCGCGATAAGCGGAGCGGTCGCGAAGCCGAACTCGTCCGCGCCGAGAAGCGCGCCCACGAGCACGTCGCGGCCCGTGCGGATGCCGCCATCGACTTGCAGCGCGATGCGGCCGCGCAGGCGGTTGAGCACCAGCGTCTGCTGCGTTTCGGCGAGGCCGATTTCCCACGGGCTGCCGCAATGCTTGATCGATGTCAGCGGGGACGCGCCCGTGCCGCCCTCGAAGCCCGCAATGGTGATGTGATCCGCGCGCGCCTTGGCGACACCCGCCGCAACTGTGCCCACGCCCACTTCGGAACCGAGCTTCACGCTGACGTCGGCTTCGGGATTCACGTTCTTCAGGTCGAAGATAAGCTGCGCCAGATCCTCGATGGAGTAGATGTCATGGTGCGGCGGCGGCGAGATGAGGCCCACGCCCGCCGTCGAGTGGCGCACTTTCGCGATGGTTTCGTCCACCTTGTGGCCCGGAAGCTGGCCGCCTTCGCCCGGCTTCGCGCCCTGCACCACCTTGATCTGCATCATGTCGGAGTTGACGAGATATTCCGTCGTCACGCCGAAGCGGCCCGAGGCGACCTGCTTGATGGCCGAACGCATGCTGTCGCCGCTCGGGAGCGGCCTGAAGCGGTCGGCTTCCTCGCCGCCCTCGCCCGTGTTCGACTTGCCGCCGATGCGGTTCATGGCGATGGCGAGCGTGGTGTGCGCCTCGCGGCTGATCGAGCCGAAGGACATCGCGCCCGTGGCAAAGCGCTTCACGATCTCGCTCGCCGGCTCAACCTCGTCGACCGGCACAGGCGCGCGCCCGAGTTCGCCCGCTTCCTTGATGCGGAACAGGCCGCGAATGGTCATCAGGCGCTCAGCCTGTTCGTTGAGGTTCTTCGCAAAAGAGCGATATTTCTCCGGCAGATTGCCGCGCACAGCGTGCTGAAGGTCGCCGACGGTGTCGGGCGTCCAGGCGTGATCCTCGCCGCGCACGCGATAGGCGTACTCGCCGCCGACATCGAGCGTGTCCTTGAGGACCGGCGCGTCGGAGAACGCAAGGCGGTGGCGCTCGGCGGTTTCGCGCGCGATCTCTTCCAGCCCGACGCCCTCGATGGCCGTCTGCGTACCGGTGAAATACTTGTTCACGAAGTCCGAGCGAAGGCCCACGGCGTCGAAGATCTGCGCGCCGCAATAGGACTGATAGGTGGAGATGCCCATCTTGGACATCACCTTCATCAGGCCCTTGCCGATGGCCTTCACATAGCGCTTCTCGGCTTCCTTCTTCGATATCGGCTTTGAAAGCTCGCCGAGCTTCGCCTCGATCGTTTCGAAGGCGAGATAAGGGTTGATGGCCTCCGCGCCGAAGCCCGCGAGCACCGCGAACTGATGGATCTCGTGCGCCTCGGCCGTTTCGACCACAAGGCCGACCGACGTGCGCAGGCCCTTGCGGATAAGGTGATGGTGCACCGCGCTCGTCGCGAGCAGGCTCGGGATCGGAATGCGGTCGGCGCTGGCTTCGCGGTCGGATACGATGATGATGTTCCAGCCCTGAAGGACTGAGGTCTCCGCGCGCTTGCACAGGAGGTCTAGCGCGCGCTCCATGCCCGGTGCGCCAAGGTCCGCGCCGTAAGTCGCGTCGAGCGTGACCGTGCGGAACGGCGTGTCGGGGTGATCCGCGATGTGACGGATGCGCTCCAGCTCTTCGTTCGTCAGGATCGGCTGCGAGACTTCAAGCCGCTTCAGCTTCCACGTGCCCTGAAGGTCGAGGATGTTCGGGCGCGGGCCGATGAACGACACGAGGCTCATCACCAGTTCCTCGCGGATCGGGTCTATGGGCGGGTTCGTGACCTGCGCGAAGTTCTGCTTGAAATAGGTATGGAGCAGCTTCGGCCGCGACGACAGCGCGGAAATGGGCGTGTCTGTACCCATCGAGCCGATGGCTTCCTGTCCCGTCTCGATCATCGGCGCGAGCAGGAACTTCCAGCTTTCCTGCGTGTAGCCGAACGCCTGCTGACGGTCGAGCAGCGAAACGTTCGTCTTCGGCTGCGACGACGTAACGGCTGGCAGGCTTTCGACGCGCACCTGCCCGTGCTTCAGCCACTCCTGATACGGACGCATGCTGGCGAGTTCGGTCTTGATCTCGTCGTCGGAGATAATGCGGCCTTCGTCGAGGTCGATCAGCAGCATCTTGCCTGGCTGAAGCCGCCACTTGTGGACGATCTTCTCTTCCGGCACCTGCAGCGTGCCTGCCTCGGAAGCCAGAATGACGCGGTCGTCGGTCGTGACGACGTAACGGGCCGGGCGAAGGCCGTTGCGGTCGAGCGTCGCGCCGACCTGCCGGCCGTCCGTAAACGCGATCGCTGCCGGGCCGTCCCACGGCTCCATGAGCGAGGCATGATATTCGTAAAAGGCGTGCCGCTTCTCGTCCATGAGGGTGTTGCCGCCCCAGGCTTCGGGAATGAGCAGCATCATGGCGTGCGCGAGGCTGTAGCCGCCCTGCGTCAGGAATTCGAGCGCGTTGTCGAAGCAGGCGGTGTCGGACTGGCCCTCATACGAAATCGGCCAGAGCTTCTGGATCTCGCCTCCGAACAGGGGCGACGAAACGCTCGCCTGCCGGGCCGCCATCCAGTTCACGTTGCCGCGCAGCGTGTTGATCTCGCCGTTGTGGCAGACCATGCGGTAAGGGTGCGCGAGCTTCCAGGACGGGAAGGTGTTGGTGGAGAAACGCTGATGCACGAGCGCGAGCGCTGACGCGAACAGCGGATGATGCAGGTCGTTGTAATATTCGCCGAGCTGATACGACAGGAACATGCCCTTGTAGACGATGGTCCGGCAGGAGCACGACACGGGATAGAAGTTGATGTCGGCACCGATTTCGGCGCGCACGCGATTCGAGATGATGCGCCGCGCAACGTAGAGCGCGCGCTCGAAGGCGCTTTCGTCCGAGATGCAATGCGGGCGACCGATGAAGACCTGCCGCTGGAACGGCTCGGTCGCGGTCACGATCTCCGGCAGCGACTCATTGTTGACCGGCACATCGCGCCAGCCGATGAACGGCAAGCCTTGCTCGGCGAGCACCGTCTCGACAACGGTTTCGCACTTTGCGCGAACCTCGGGGTTCTGCGGCATGAAGAGCTGGCCGACGCCGTAATACCCGGGCTCCGGCAGCTTGAAGCCCAGCCCTTCGCCTTCCGCGACGAAGAAATCGTGCGGGAGCTGCACGAGGATACCCGCGCCGTCGCCTGCGAGCGGGTCCGCGCCCACCGCGCCACGATGTTCGAGGTTGAGCAGGATCTTGAGCGCGTCCTGCACGATTGCGTGGCTCTTCACGCCCTTGATATTGGCGATGAGGCCGAGACCGCAGGCATCGTGCTCGCGCGAAGGATGATAAAGCCCCTGCGGCTCGGGAAAACCGTGGGCGGAATGGGAGCTGTTACAGAAAGGCATCGCGGTATCGGTCATGGCTCTAGGAATTCGCAAGGGATTTTTAATGAGGAGTCGGTTCTATATCGTTCGTCGGGCGCGCTATCGAACCGTACCGCGCGCGCGGCTTCTAGCGGCGATGTTTTCGCGTCGCGGTCTTTGCCGCTTCGCTACCGTATTTTCCGCTGTCAATGCCGCCCGTAGTCATTTCGTGTCGTCCCCTGCCCAGTTGTCATTCAGGCACGCAAAAGCTCGATCCCGAAACGCATTTGTTTCCTGAACAAATGGTTCACGGGCCGAGCATTGCCCAGGCTATCGCGCCAACGGGTTGAAGCGTGCCAGAATTTTAGAACCGTGACAAGTCTGCAATGTCCCGCAAGGCTGGCGAAACTCCGCCGCGCCAGCGGGCGAACGACCGGCCGGCGAACCGATGCGGCCGGACCTGTAACGGCGTCGTTAGTCCCTATATAATATCGCGCATCCTTGAGAAAACACCGCTTCGCCGGTGTTTACGGGGCAAAATGATAGCTCGTTTTATGAGCGGAATCGGCGGCGATGACCTGGCGAGAAGAATTTGAAGGCACCCTGGCGCGAAGCTGGAATGTCGTGCGCGACAATGTGCTCACGCCGCAGGCAGCGGGTGGCCCGTCCGACGAGAGGGTGGCGGAGCTTGCGAAGAGCAGGGCACCGGTCATCTGGCTCATCGGCAAGGTACAGTCCGGCAAGACGTCCATCGTCCGCGCGCTCACGGGCGTAACTGCGGCGGAGATCGGGCAAGGCTACAAGCCTTGCACGAGGACCGCGCAGATCTTCGACTTTCCCGCCGATGCCCCGGTGATTCGTTTCCTCGATACGCGCGGCCTCGGTGAAACGGGGTACGATCCCGCCGAAGACATCGCGGTGCATGAGAGCCAGTCGCATCTGATTCTTGCGGTGATGAAGGCGCTCGATCCACAGCAGGATGCGGTCTTGAGCGCGGTGACGGCGGCGCGCGCGCGTCATCCCGGCTGGCCCGTCGTCGTCGCGCAGACCACGCTGCACGATGGCTACAAGACGGGTGAAGGCCATCCCGCTGCATATCCCTACGGCGAACCGGGCGCCGCGCTTGAGGTGCTTGGTCCGGTGCCCCCGGACCTCGCCAGAAGCCTTGCGCACCAGCGCGGGCTGTTTGCCGGTCTGCCGGGCGACGGTCTCGTGCTGTTCGTGCCCATCGATTTCACACAGCAGGGCGACGGTTTCGAGCCGGTGAATTACGGCCTGCCCCAGCTTCTGGCAGCGCTCGAAAAAGCCGCGCCCGCCAGCATCGTCGCGGCCCTGAAGGATAGCAGCAGCAGGGCAGGAGACACGCTGTCGCGCGAGGCTCATCCTCATATCGTCGGCTATTCAAGCGCCGCTGCCGCCGCCGACGTGGTTCCGCTGGCAGGCGCGGTCGCCGTTCCCGTGGTTCAAGCCAAGATGCTGCACAGCCTTGCCCGGATTTACGATGTGGAATGGAACCGGCGCACGCTGTCGGAATTCGGCGCATGCCTCGGCGCGGCGGTCGTGACGCGCATGGCGGCGGCGTTCGGCGCGCGCCAGCTCGCGAAACTCATTCCGGGCTACGGGCAGACGGCGGGCGCGGCGGCAGCAGCCGCCACAAGCTTCGCCACCACATTCGCCATCGGCAAGGCGGCCTGCTATTTCCTCGCGCGTCGCCGTCTCGGGCAAAGCGACCCGAAAGGCGTGGCCGAAGCCTATGCCGCCGCGCTGTCGGAAGCTTTCCGGTTTCGTGCGAAGTCGGAGGACGACCGCAAGCCGGAAGGCGCTCGCGCATGAGCGGTGGCAAGGATAATCTGCTCTGGCTTCGCGTCGCCCTCGTCGCGCTGTGTTTCGCGCTGCCCTCGCTGACGCTGATCCCGCTTGGCGGCCTGTGGCTATGGGAAAAGGGGTATGCGCTTTACTGGGTCGCGGGCGCTTTCGCCTTTGTCGGCCTCGCCTTTCTGTTCCAGCTCGCCATGTTCCGCCGCCTCGACATTCCGCTGCGCGGGCCGCGCGACGTGGAGCTTCCAGAAGATGCCGCAGCCGATAGCTGGAGCCCGCGCGAGACGCAGGCGTGGGATGCTGTGCTCGATGTCGCCGACACGGTGAAGGTGGACGATCTGACGAGCTGGTCCGCGTTCTGGGCGCTCGGCAAGCGGACCATCGACGCGGTCGCGCGGAAACTCCACCCCGAGCAGGAAAAGCCGCTGTGGGAGTTTACCGCGCCGGAAGCCCTGACCATCGTCGAGCAGGTTGCCGTGCGCCTCAAGCCCGTGGTTGCGAACAACATCCCGCTGGGAGACAAGCTCACCATCGGGCAGATGATCCGTATCTATGAGTATCGCTCCCTGATCGATGTGGCGCAGAAGGGTTACGACATCTGGCGCATCATCCGCATGCTGAACCCGGCGACCGCCGTCACGCAGGAACTGCGCGAACGCATGTCGAACCAGATGTATCGCTGGGGGCGCGAGGAACTCGCGAAGCGGCTCGCGCGGGCCTATGTCAAAGAGGTTGGACGCGCCGCCATCGACCTTTACGGCGGACGCCTGCGTGTCGAACCGGAAGACCTTCAGGCGCATGTGACCGAGGCCACGGAACGCGACCGCCGCGCCGCCGCGAAGGTGGAGGCCGAGCCGTTGCGCCTCCTCATCGGCGGGCAGGTCAACGCGGGCAAGTCGAGCCTCGTGAACGCGCTTCTTTCCGAAATCCGCGCGGGCTCAGACGTGCTTCCGCTGACGAACGGCTTCACGGCTTATGAACTGAAACGCGAAGGCGTGCCGCAGGCGCTGCTTCTCGACAGCCCCGGCCTAGACAGCACCGCCGAGCCCTTGCAGGTGCTGGTGGAGGAAGCGGCGAACGCGGATCTCGTCGTTTGGGTGGCGAGCGCGATGCGCCCCGACCGCGACCTCGACGCGCGCGCACTCGAAGCCATCCGGGCACATTTCGCCGAACGGCCGAACCGCCGCCGCCCGCCGATGCTGTTGGTGCTGAGCCACGTGGATCGCTTGCGGCCCGCGCGCGAGTGGTCGCCGCCCTACGACCTCGACGAAGCGTCGAACGCGAAAGCGGCCTCGATCCGCGGCGCGCTCGAAGCGGCGGACGCCGACCTTGGCTTTTCCGACGAGGACACCATCGCCGCCTGCCTCGATACCGGGGTGGGCCTCTATAATGTCGATGCCATCTGGGCCGCGATCACGGAGAAGATGCCCGAGGCGCAGCGCGCGCAACTCGTGCGCACGCTTCAGGACATCGACAAGGGTTTCGACTGGCGGAAACTTCGAACGCAAGCGGCGAATGCGGGCCGCATCATCGCGAAAGCCGTGTTCTCCGGCGGCGAACGGCGGCCATAGAATTCGGCCTTCGATGGAACCGGAGGCGCGACCCATCTCCCTGTTCGACGCGCGACCGAAATCGTCTCACGTTCTACCGGACGCACTCCAGACGATCCTCGTTCCGGAGCGCGGACCGAAGCCCGCGCGCAGCTATTCGAGCATGCCGAGCGCGTGCATATATGTCGCGAGGATGGCTTCCTCGGTCTGCCGCTCCTGCGCGTCCTTCTTGCGCAGCGAAATGATCTTCTTCAGCGCCTTGGTGTCGAAGCCGTTTGCCTTTGCCTCGGCATAGATGTCCTTGATGTCGCCCGCGAGCGCAGCTTTTTCTTCTTCAAGGCGCTCGATGCGCTCGACGACCGTACGGAGTTGCTCCTTCGCCGACTTGTCGATGCTGCCGCCGCTCAACCCGATATCCGCTCCGCCGTCGAACCCTGATGCGTCGTCCACGCCGCTCTCCTGTTCTTCCCGCCGAAGCCATTCGGCCACGGCGAGATTCGCATTGTCTCAAGGCCCGGGACACCCCGCGCGCCCGAACCGATTTTGAGGCGCGACACTATAACCGTGAGACTTTGCGTTCAACGTGGCAGCGCCAGCCGTCCACCTCCCGGTCGCGGCTGTGGACATGCGCAACATACAGGGTTGCGTCATCGCACGACTCAGCAGGCCGGCTAGTCTCCGCCTGCGGTTTCCTCGCCGCTTGCCGCTTCCACGTCGCCCTTTTCGACGCGCTCCATAACGCGGTCGGCTTCCGCGTCCGAGCGCGATTCATGATATTCGAGGCGCGAGAGCGGCTCCGCGTGTGCCGGATCGGCGAAAATGGCGGCGAGACTGTCGGCGAGGATCGCGGCCCATTCGATCTGCCCGGCCTCCTCGCGGATGAGATCCTGGCGAACCTCGACGAGCACGTTCGGCAGGCCGCGCAGCGTCGCGTGACGGAAGATCGTATCGTTGCGCAGGTGCCCGGAATAGGGCTCGTTGTCGCCGATTTCGAGGCCAGTCCGCTCGCGAAGCTGCTTCAGCACAGGAACCGGCAGGCGCGGGTCTCTGTCCCACAAGACGGCCGCGTGCCATTTGCGCGGCACCCCGCGCCAGACATTGGTGAAGCTGTGCATCGAGAAAATGACGGGGATCTGCCCGCGCGCGAGCACGGCGTCGATCTCGGCGGCGACGACGGCATGGTAGGGCCGAAAGAAGGCACGGATGCGCCGCTCCTTCTCGGTTTCGTCGACGCGCACATTGCCGGGAACGAGCGCCCCATCGGAAATGCGCATGATGAGCGTCGGATCGTCCTCGCCGCGATTGGGATCGATGAGCAGCCGTGAGAAGCGCGTCGAGACGACGGTGGCGCCAAGGCGGCGGCCGATCTCGCGCGCGACACCGAGCGCCCCGATGTCATAGGCAATGTGCCGGTTGAGCTGCACGTCGTCGAGACCGAGCGTCCCGTATTCGGAGGGCATCAGGTTCGTCGCGTGATCGCAAAGGACAAGCAGGCGCGTTTGCGGATCGCCGGGCAAGACCTCGAAGCTTTTCCAACTCTCGCCGCTGGATGCCGTTTCGCGGCGGGAGGTCGTTTCTATGGGGAGAGACTGAGATAACATGCCGCTCAATATTGTGAGGGCCGGACGTTTTTGCTCGCCCGGCGGCGAAACTTGCGTGTTGTGGGCTTCTAGCTGTGGCCAATAAACCACTTTCATGACGGTGAGTTCAAGCCCCGCCTCACGCCGCTCTCCCCTGCGCGGAAGCGATCCTGCCGACGCGCGAACAACCAGGCGCCGCCCCGCGCGCAGAAGGCTTGCGAAAGCGCCGTAACCGCAGCATGGTCTGCGCATGCTGCATATCAATGAATTATCATTCCGCATCGAGGGACGGCCGCTGTTCGAAAACGCGACGGCGGCGATACCGGAAGGGCACAAGGTCGGTCTCGTCGGGCGCAACGGCACCGGCAAGACGACGCTTCTGCGCCTGATCGCCGGCGAGATCGCGCCCGACGGCGGCAGCATCGGCTTGCCAAGGAACGCGCGCCTCGCTCATGTCTCGCAGGAAGCGCCGGGCGGCCCGGAAACGCTGCTTGAAACGGTGCTCGCCGCGCATACGGAACTTGCGGCGCTGACCGCCGAGGCCGAGACGGCGCACGACCCGCATCGTATCAGCGAAATCCACACGCGCCTTGCCGACCTCGACGCGCATTCCGCGCCTTCGCGCGCGGCGCGCATCCTTTCGGGGCTCGGCTTCGACGAGGCGGCTCAGCAGCGCTCGTGCAGCGAATTCTCGGGCGGATGGCGCATGCGCGTCGCGCTCGCGGGCGCGCTGTTCGCCGCGCCCGATATCCTTCTGCTCGACGAGCCGACAAACTATCTCGACCTCGAAGGCGTGCTCTGGCTCGAAGACTTCATCGCAAGCTACCCTTATACCGTGCTGATCGTCAGCCATGACCGCGATTTGCTGAACAACGCGGTCAACAGCATCCTTCATCTCAACGACAAGCGGCTTTCCCTCTATACGGGCGGTTATGACCGCTTCGAGGAGACGCGCCGCGAGCAGCAACGCCTGCAACTGAAGCTGAAGAAAAGCCAGGACGACCAGCGCCGCCACATGGAGGCGTTCGTGGAGCGCTTCCGCGCGAAGGCCACGAAGGCGAAACAGGCGCAAAGCCGCCTCAAGGCGCTGGCGAGGCTACAGCCCATCGCCGCCGAGGTCGACGCTCAGGTGGTTCCGTTCCGCTTCCCGTCGCCCGAGCGCCCGCTCGGCAACCCGCTGATCCGCATCGAGGGCGCGAGCGTCGGTTACGATCCGGCGCGCCCCATCTTGCGGGGCATCAACCTGCGCCTCGATGCCGACGACCGCGTGGGGCTGCTCGGATCGAACGGCAACGGCAAGTCCACGCTCGCGAAGCTGCTTTGCGGCAAGCTCGCGCCCATCGACGGCCAACGGCGCGCGTCGAACAAGCTGGAATACGGCTATTTCGCGCAGCATCAGCTCGACGAGCTTCGGCCGAAGCTCTCGGCCTACGATCACATCGCCGAACTCATGCCCGACGCGACCGAGGCGCAGAAGCGCGCGAGGGTGGCGTCCATCGGCTTCGGCGCCGACAAGGCCGACACGGCGTCGGAAAAGCTCTCCGGTGGCGAGAAGGCGCGGCTTCTGTTCGCGCTCGCCACGTTCCACGCGCCGCATCTTCTCATCCTCGACGAGCCGACGAACCATCTCGATGTCGACAGCCGCGAGGAGCTGATCCATGCGCTGAACGATTACGAAGGGGCGGTTATCCTCATCAGCCACGACCGGCATCTGCTGGAAGCGACGGTGGATCGTCTCTGGGTGGTCCGCAACGGCACGGTAGCGCCTTACGATGGCGACCTCGAAAGCTATCGCGCTGAAAGCCTCGCGGCGGCGAAACAGGCCGCCAAGGCCAGCGGCGGCGAACGCCCGGCGGAGGCGAAGAAAAGCCGCGAGGAAGAGCGCCGCCAGACCGCGCAGCGCCGCGCCGAACTGGCGCCGCTCAAGAAGCAGATGACCGATCTCGAAAAGCGGGTTCACGATCTCCAGAAGAAGATGGCCGAGATTGACGGGCGCCTCGCCGATCACACGTTTTACCAACGCGAGCCGGACAAGGCCCGCGCGCTGACGCTCGACCGAGCGGCGTTGCTGAAGGATCTCAAGACCGCCGAGGATGCCTGGTTCGAGGCATCGCTCGCCTATGAAGAGGCGGCCGCCGACGCTTGACGGCGGGCGCTGGATCGCCCTTTCCGACGCCGCCCTTTCGCTCCTGCCGAGACACCGCCTTCCCACGCCGACGCGGGCGCGGTGCGGCCCTTGCATGTCTCCGGGTGGACGCCCGCCTTGCGCCGCCGTCGAATGGCTTTTGTCGGCTTTTGTCGCGAAGGCTACAGTGAAGATGTCGGCAGCTTTCCAAACTTAGAATTATTATAATTTCGTTTCTTCTATCTCGACCGGCAGTCTTGTTTTGCCGTGTTCGGAGTATTGATTTCTTAGAACGATTATAATATCTGATTTTTATTGCGAAGATCGGATCGCTTGCGTATTTAATCGGTATGGGCAAGTGAAAACGAAGTTAACCGGCACAATGATCATCTGTTCCTGCAACGTGTTGAGTGATGAAGCGGTTCGGTCGGCGATGTCGAGTCCGAACCCGCCGCGCACGCCATGCCAGGTCCATCGGCATTTCGGCTGCACGGCGAAGTGCGGTCGCTGCACGCGGTCGCTCCGCGATGCGATGGACGAAGGCAAGGCCGAGCGTCATGCGATGGAGCAAACGGCGGTCGCGAAAGTCGCCTGATCGGGCTTCCTTCGCGGCTAGGTATTTGCCACGCCGTTGAATTTTCTGTGAGCTGTTTAGAATTAGTCCATTTCCAGCATTGATTTTGAAACGGCCCTTCCGAGATTCTGCTGCATGATCGCGTCGCGATTCCCACCGCAGCCAGCCTGCCTCACACTCGGAGAACAGAATGAAGGGCGACCCAAAAGTCATCGAATATCTGAACGCGGGCCTCAGATCCGAACTGACCGCGATCAATCAGTACTGGCTGCATTATCGCATGCTCGACAATTGGGGCTTCCTCTCCCTTGCCAAGTACTGGCGCAAGGAATCGATCGAGGAGATGGAGCACGCCGACAAGCTCACCGCGCGTATCCTTTTCCTCGACGGCTTCCCGAACCTGCAGGTTCTCGATCCGCTGCGGATCGGCCAGACGGTGAAGGAAATTCTCGAAGCCGACCTTCAGTCCGAAATCGGCGCGCGCGCGCTCTATCAGGAAGCCGCGACATACTCGCACTCCGTGAAGGATTACGTATCGCGCGATCTGTTCGAGAAACTGATGCACGACGAGGAAGAGCACATCGACTTCCTTGAGACGCAGCTCGGCCTCGTCGAGAAGCTCGGACTTGAGCTTTACTCGCAGTACCACATCGGCGGCCTCGACAAAGGCGATGTGGCCTAAACGTTTCGGCCGGGCTGTGGGATCACCCCACAACCCGGCAAAGGTAGCCGCTCCGGGCCGGTGCCCTTTCGCTACTTCCCGGACTGCGCGTACCGCACGATGAGCTTCGGGGTCGCCTGCGCGGTCGAATCTCTCGTCAACGTCACGAACTCCTGCTTTTCGGCGTCGAACGTGTCCACGGTTCCGCTGTCGATATTGTAGACCCACCCGTGCAGACTGAGCTGGCCCGCCGCAAGCTTCGCCGCTACCGCGGGGTGCGTCGCCAGATTGCGGAGCTGACACAGCACGTTTTCATGCACGAGAGCATCGAGACGCTTCTTTTCGGCCTCCTCGGGCGAAAAACGCGCTTCGACGATCTCTTTCGCGGCGGCTGCGTGTTTGATCCAGGCGCCCACAGCCGGCATCTTGTCCAGCTTGTCTTCGCGCAGGATGGCTTTCATCGCGCCGCAATCCGAATGGCCGCATACGATGAGGTTCGGAATGCCGAGCCCCTGAACGGCGTATTCGATGCTGGCGGAAACGCCCCCCGACGCGGGTCCATAGGACGGGATGATGTTGCCCGCGTTGCGAATCACGAAGATATCGCCCGGATCGCATTGCGTCAGCAGCTCGGGCACGACGCGGCTGTCGGAGCAGGCGATGAACACGGCAAAAGGCTTCTGGCGCTCGCCGAGTTCGCTGAACAGTTCCTTGCGCTTACCGTGGATTTCTGTCTGAAAACGCAGAACGCCGTCGATGAGTCTGTGCATGGAATGATGTACGGGTCCGGTTATAGGGACTTCAATTTACCACCGATGACGCGCGCATGCGAGCGGCGTGCTGTCTCGCCGGTCGCGGCGCTCTGAAGCCGAGGTTCCGGCTCGCGTCTTTTCGGCGGCATCGACGGGTGACAGGCGACGGCAAGAGATGGTGGCGTTCTTTCTGGCAAACAGGGGCAAGTTCAAGTTCAGCCTGCGCATGACGATCGCTGCGCTGCTCAGCATCCTTGTCGGTGCGATACTCAATCTATCTCAGGTTTACTGGGCGGCGCTTTCGGCTGTCATCGTCATTCAGGGGAGCATCGGCGGCTCGTATCGCGCCGGGATGTACCGGCTGCTCGGCACCGTCGGCGGCGCGTTCTGGGGCGCGGTCGTGGCGGTTCTGATCCCGCACGGCACGATGGCGGCGCTCGCTTTGGCGCTGGTTGCGGCTGTGGCGCCGCTCGCGCTCCTGACCGCGTTCCGTCCCGACTGGCGCGTCGCCCCCATCACCGCCATCATCGTGCTCATGGGATCGACCCTACCGCCGACGGACCCGTTTGACGCCGCGATAGAGCGCGTCCTTGAAATCAGCGTCGGCAGCCTCTCGGCCGTCCTCGTCGCGCTCGTCGTGTTGCCCGCGCGGGCGCATGCGCTTCTCGTTACCTCGGCGAGCAAGTCCATCGCGGACATGGCGGCGATCGTATGCCTGCTTCAGACCTCAGGCGCGCGCGGCGTGCCCGTCGAGGCGCTCAGGGTGCTTCACAACGACCTCCGCGTTCAGATCGCCCAGACCGAGGCACGCGCGGCGGAGGCCAGCGTGGAAAGACAGAACCGTCTCGCCGATGGCCCCGATACGGAATCGCTCGTGCGCACCCTGAGGCGACTTCGTCACGATATCGCCATGCTCGGACGCGTGTTGCGCGAGCCGTTTCCCGAAACGCTGCGCGAGGCGCTCGAACCGCCGCTTCTGACGCTCCTCGGAACGCTGGCGGGTTGGCTTACGGCTGTTTCCCAATCCCTTCCGCAGGGCGAACAACCGACCTCTCCCGCAGCCGTCCAGGCCGCGCTCGAAGACTATCGGGCGACGCTCGACAAGGCGATCAAGGATGGCCGTCTGTCATCGGCCAGCGCCGACACGCAGCGTATCTACGCGCTGCTGTTCGTGTGCGGCCAGTTCATCCAGAACCTTCAGGATCTGGCGAACCGCGCGGGCGAACTCACAAGCGAGAGGCGCGTCGCACGGGCGGCCGAACAAAGGCACGACCATGACGACTGAGTGCGGCATCGACCGCGCGAGCGCCGGGTTTCGACCGCCAGCCGCCCCTTTCGATCAAATCATCACGATATTGTCTTTATCGCGCGATACGCGGAATTTGCCGGTGGGGGGTCAAGCGTTCGTTAACCACGATTTGACATAATCGGCATTGTTCCGGGGGCCGATGTCATGTGGCGTACTCTTGGTTTGTTCGCGCTTTGCGCGAGTCTCGGCGGATGCGCAGCTACGAGCGCTTTGCCGTCATTGTCAGGGTTTGGCGGCAGTCTTTCCGATACGGAAGCGCCCAACGCCGCGTTGGCCGCGCAGCCGGTCGCTGCGTCCACCGCCCCTGTTTCGGGATCGTCGACCGGTATTTCCGGGATATGGTCGAACTTCTCGTCGGCATTCAGTTCGGGCGACGCGGCGTCGAAGCCGCCAGTCGGGCAGCAGCCGGACAATCTCGATCCGAACGAGGCCCTTCGCCTTGTGAACGACTACCGCGCGTCGCAGGGGCTCTCTCAGCTCTCGCTGGAGACGCACGCGACCGAAGCCGCCCAGATCCTCGCGAAAAACATGGCGAAGACCGACAAGATGTCCCATGTCGGCCCCGGCGGCGCCGATGTCGGCAAGCGCCTGGCCATGGCGGGCTACCGGTATCGGCTCGCAGCCGAAAACATCGGCGCGGGGCAGACATCGGTCGCCCAGATCATCGAAGGCTGGAAGAACAGTCCGCCCCATAGCCGAAACCTGCTGCTCGCCGACGCGAAACACATGGGCATCGCGTTCGAATACAAGCCCGACACGAAGTTCAAGCGGTTCTGGGCACTTGTCGTGGCGGCGCCGTAAATCGGCGACGGCGGCCTGCTCGCAAAGTTGACGATGCACGAGGCTCAAATCCCTGTTAAAGCTGCGCCGCTCGTGGAGGATTCGAAAGAGCTCGGGTGGTGATGAATATCCAGGGTCAGGTCGCTGCTGAGCCACAAGGCGTGGCGGCAGTGCCGCAAGGGCAGACGAAAGCCATGGCTCTCGCAGCCCTTGGGGTCGTCTTCGGCGATATCGGTACGAGTCCGCTTTATACGCTCAAGATCGTGCTCGGCGCGAGCGGCCACCAGGTGGTTGACCGCGCCATGGTGCTCGGTTCGCTTTCGCTCATCATCTGGACACTCATCATCGTGACGTCGGTGAAGTACATCGCCGTGGCGATGCGCGTCGACAACCACGGCGAAGGCGGCATCATGGCCTTGATGGCGCTCTTGAGCCGCGGCCGCAAGGGCCTCGGCAGCCCGCGGCAGAAGCGAACCTTCGTTGTCATTGTCGGCCTCGCCGGAGCAGCCCTCATCTACGGCGACGGCGTCATAACGCCCGCCATATCGGTGCTCTCCGCGCTCGAAGGACTGGCGATCAAGGCGCACAGTTTCGAGCCCTACATCCTGCCCGCGACGATCGTCATTCTCGTGTTGCTGTTCCTCGTGCAGCCGCGCGGAACGGCCACCATCGGCCGCCTTTTCGGGCCGGTCATGCTCGTCTGGTTCGCGACGCTGGGACTGCTCGGCATCGGCGGCATCTGGGAAAATCCCTCGGTGCTGGCCGCGCTCAACCCGGCGCACGGTCTTTACTACCTCCTGGAAGGCGGTCTCACGTCGTTTCTGATCCTTGGCGGCGTGTTCCTTTGCGTCACGGGCGCGGAGGCCCTCTATACCGATATGGGACATTTCGGGCGACGACCGATCCAGATGGCGTGGTTTTTCATCGTCTTCCCCTGCCTCGTGCTCAATTACGCGGGTCAGGCCGCGCTCGTGCTCGACGGAACGCCCATCGCGGAGAACACCTTCTATGCGCTGTGCCCCCGGGACCTGCTCATCCCGCTGGTCATCCTCGCGACGATTGCGACCATCGTGGCCAGTCAGGCGGTCATCACAGGCGCGTTCTCAATGACACGGCAGGCAATCCAGCTCGGCTGGCTGCCCCGTCTCAACATCACGCAGACCTCGGCGCTCGGCTACGGTCAGATTTACATCGGCGTGGTGAACTGGACGATGATGGTGATCACCATCGGCCTGACGATCTCGTTTCGCGAGGCCGACAATCTCGCCGCCGCTTACGGCATCGCCGTATCCGCCACCATGCTCATGGATTCGTTCCTGCTCTATATCGCGATGCGCGAATATCTCGGCTGGGACCCGCGGCTTTCCGCGCTGCTCGCGGCGTGCTTCATCATCGTCGATTGCGCCTTCGTTATCGCCAACTCGGCGAAGATGCTGGACGGCGGCTGGGTTCCCCTGACGCTCGCCGCCCTCATAGCGGGCCTGATGTGGGTATGGCATTCGGGGCGGCGCGCGGTCATGGCCGTCCTCGTTTCAAGATATCTGCCGATCCACGAGTTTCTCGCCGAGATCGAGGAGCGCGGCATTCCCCGGGTGCCCGGCACCGCCGTTTTCATGACGCGCTCGAAGAAAGGGGTTCCGCCGGTCATGGCCTGGCACGTGAAGCATAATCGCGCGCTGCACGAGCGTGTGGTGGTGATCCACGTCTCGATCGAACCTGTACCGTTCGTCAACCCCGAACACCGCCTTCAGGTGGAAACGGAAGACGATAATTTCTGGCGCGCCATGGTGTATTACGGTTTCATGGAGCGACCGGACATCCCGCCCATCCTCGAACTCATCAAGAATCGGGGCTACGATATCAATCTCGATGACGTGACCTACTACATCGGACGCGAGACGGTCGTACCCCGGGAGGACGGCCAGGGATTGCCGCGCTGGCAGGAAAATCTTTTCTCGATCATGGAGCGCAACGCCGCTCAGGTGACGGATTTCTTCCGCCTGCCCGTGGACAGGGTCGTGGAGATCGGCCGGCAGGTCGCGATCTGAACCGCAGCGCGATGCCGTGTCACAGCAGCGCGGCGTTAGGGTGAGGCCATGGTTCCGCATTTTCGCCACCATCGGGGCACTCGATGCGTTGCCGATAGGGCCGGGAGGGGCACACGATGAAAGCGCTGATCGTAAGCGACTTCAAGCAACCGCCAAGGTGGAGCGACTTCGCCGAGCCTTCGGCGGATATAGGCGAACGGCTCATCCGCGTGACGGCGGCTGGCCTCAGCAACCTCGCGCGCATCCAGGCGAGCGGCGTCCACTACGCAAGCCCGAAGGAAGTGCCTTTCGTCGCCGGTATCGACGGCGTGGGACGGCTCGACGACGGAAGCCGGGTGTATTTCTTCGCAGGCCGGCGCCCCTTTGGTGCGTTCGCGGAGCGGTGCGTGGCTCCTGCCGATCTTTGCGTTCCTGTCCCCGACGATCTCGACGACGTGACTGCCGCGGCGCTGGCAAACCCCGCCATGTCCTCCTGGGCAGCCCTCGTGCAACGCGCCGGGCTTCGCGCGGGCGAGACGGTGCTCATCAACGGCGCCACCGGCGCCTCGGGGCGGCTTGCGGTCATGATCGCCAGGCATCTCGGAGCGGCGCGCGTCATCGTCACGGGGCGTGACGGGGCTTCGCTCGCCGCTCTTGTCGGTCTCGGCGCCGATGAGGCGATCTCGCTGACCCAGGCGCCCGACGCGCTCGCGGCCTCCTTCGAGCGCATCATCGAGCGGGATCGTGTGACCGTCGTGCTCGACTATGTCTGGGGCGCATCGGCTTCGCTGATCCTCGGCGCAGTCGAACGGCTTGGCCGACGTCATGCGGCGGGACAGGATCCTATCCGCTTCGTTCAGATCGGCTCGATCAGCGGACAGACGATCACGCTTCCGGCGGCGGTGCTCCGCAGCACAACGCTCGAACTCATGGGCAGCGGCCTCGGCAGCGTTCCCGACCGCGTTCTCGTCGCCGACATCGGCGAGGCGTTCAAGGTGGCGACGAAGCTCGGTCTCACCGTCGACGTCAGTCCGGTTCCGATGGCGGACGGTGAAGAGGCTTGGACGCGCGGCGGATCGGGGCGCGAGCGTGTCGTTTTCACACTGAGTTGAGGCAACTGACAGCCCCTGACACCAGCCCTTCGAGGTCGCGGTTCGCTCTCAGCGCCCGATTACCGGCGTCGTTCGGTAAATCGCACGCGGCACGACGCTGTGAGTCCTGGGTGCCGATCCGCTTTTCTGCATCGATCGAGGCCGATTTAACCCCGATCTGGAAAGTTTGAATAAAACTGCCTGAAAAGGTAAACTCTGCCACGTCTGAAATTCCAGACTTCAGGTGAGGCACCATGATCAAAGCTATCTTTGCCGCTCTGACGCTTGTCGCCGCTGCGCTGTTCGCGCCTGCACAGGCGACACCGGCGACGCCGGCGGGCATTGCGACGGAAGCCGTGGCGTCGGAGGCGGTTGCCGTCCATTACCGTTATTACCGCCACCGCCGCTATTACCCGCGACACCGCGTCTATCGCAGGTATTACTATTATCCTCGTTACCGCTATTATTACTATCCACGGTACAGATATCGCTACTATCACCGGCCACACCGCCACTACTATCGCCGCCATTATTGGCGCCGCTGGTAGCTGCTATCTCCGGCTTTTGCGACCGATGGCCCAGAAATCGCCCTTCCGCCGCCCGGCGGAAGGGTTTTTTCTTGTGGCTCAGGACGTCTTGGCCATCTCGCGCAGGATGTATTTCTGGATCTTGCCGGTGGACGTCTTCGGCAGTTCGTTGAAAACCACGTGGCGCGGGCATTTGTAGGCCGCGAGATGCTGGCGGCACCATGCGATGATCTCTTCCGCCGTCGCGGTCGCACCGGGCTTCAGTTCGATGAACGCGCAGGGCGTCTCGCCCCACTTCTCGTCGTGCTTCGCCACCACGGACGCCGCCTGCACGGCGGGGTGCTTGAACAGCACGTCTTCCACCTCGATGGACGAGATGTTCTCGCCACCCGAGATGATGATGTCCTTGGAACGGTCCTTGAGCTGGATGTAGCCGTCGGGGTGCATCACGCCGAGATCGCCCGAATGAAACCAGCCGCCCGCGAGCGCGTCCTCGGTGGCTTCCTTGTTCTTGAGGTAGCCCTTCATGACCACGTTGCCGCGAAACATGACTTCCCCGAGCGTCTCGCCGTCCGCGGGCACGTGCTGCATCGTGAGCGGATCGATTACGGAGAGGTCTTCGAGCGGCACGTAGCGCACGCCCTGCCGCGCCTTCTTCTGCGCCTGCCCCGCCCCGTCGAGCGCATCCCACTCGGTCTTCCACTCGTTCACCACGGCGGGACCGTAGGTCTCCGTGAGGCCGTAAACGTGGGTGACGTTGAAGCCCGCCTCGCGCATTTCGGCGAGCACGGCTTCCGGCGGCGGGGCGGCGGCGGTGAGAAACTGCACCTTCTGCTTCAGCTTGCGCTTCACTTCCGCGGGCGCGTTGAGGATCGTGGACATCACGATGGGCGCGCCGCAGAGATGGGTGATCTCGTTCTCGTAAAGCGATGTCCAGATCGCGTCGGGGCGCACGTAACGCAGGCAAACCTGCGTGCCCGCCACGAGCGGGATCGTCCAGCCGAAGCACCAGCCGTCGCAATGGAACATCGGCAGCGTCCAGAGATAGTTCGGATGCTTGCCGATCTGCCCTGCGAGCGTGTTGCCGAGGCTCGTCAGATACGCGCCGCGATGGTGATAGACGACGCCCTTCGGGTTGCCGGTGGTGCCGGACGTATAATTGAGCGTGATCGCGTCCCACTCGTCCGCCGGAGGCTGCCAGTCGTATTCCGGGTCGCCGCCTGCGATGAAATCCTCGTATTCGACTTCGGAAAGGCGCGCGCCGAGCCCCGGAAACTCCGTGTCCGCATAGTCGATGACGACGGGCTTCGTCTCCGAGAGCTTCAGCGCCTCCGCCATGACCTTCGCATATTCGGTGTCGGTGATGACCACCTTCGTCTCGGCGTGATCGAGCATGAACGCGATGTTCGCCGCGTCGAGGCGCGTATTGATCGAGTGCAGCACCGCGCCCGTCATCGGCACGCCGTACTTCGCGTCGAGCATCGCGGGCACGTTCGGCAGCATCACGGAGACGGTGTCGTTCTTGCCGATGCCGAGTTTCGACAGCGCCGAGGCCAGCCTGCGCGAGCGAGCGTAAAACTCGGCGTAGGTATAGGTCTTCGCGCCATGCACGATGGCGGGATGGTTCGGGTAGACCCGCGCCGCGCGGGCGAGAAATCCGAGCGGTGTCAGCGGCTGATGGTTGGCCGGGGTCTTGTCGAGATTTTGCGTGTAGGCGGCGGTCATGGTGGCCCTCGGAGCAGCGCCGTCAGCGCGAGAAGTCCGGTGTCCCTGAAGGAGCCGACCGGAAGCGGTGCGCCCGCGATGACGCTTTCTTCAACATATGTTGCGGCTTTTATCGTAAATCGTCCGGCCGAAAAACCGAAACCTCGGCGCATCAGACCAAGGGATACGATGCACCCGGACCGCAAGCCTCGCACACGCCAGGCCCGCTAGCTAGATGTTCGGGATACCGCACTTCCGGCCCGCGAGTGGCAGCCCGGTGCATGCAAGAATGCTTTTGGGCGGTTCCTGCGTTGCAGTCGTTCCGGTCGTCTTCTGGCCTTCCGCTGAAGCTGACGCGGATGGTTGGGTTTCGGTGCCAACAGATGTCCGTGGCGCTTCTGCTGCGCATGCGGACAGAATGAGCGAAATCGCGACGCAAGAGAACACGCGCGCCATGGTAGCCTCCGTGCCGGGATTGATTTACCCTCCCCTCCTGCATCGAGGGCGGCGATTCGCTCAATCGATAAATTGTAAGGAAGTTTTTACGGCGGCCTTTCCGCAGCGTTTCGCGCGCGCTCGAAGAAGCGATGTCTTTCGTTTGCGGATGCTAAAAAAACTGTTAGTCTTCTCTGTTAGTGGGGCGGCAAGACACAATCTGCGAAAAATAACGCAGACGGAGGTTCGTTTGGCCATCGGAGAAAGAGGCGGCGCCATTTTCGGAGAGCAAGACACCGCCGTCTGCGACGAAACGGTCGAAACTGCTTTTGCTATTCCCGTTGCCCCTTGCGCGTCCACGGCCTCCCCGCGTTCGGCCATAAAGGTTACTCCGCCGGTCTATCGCTCCGGGAAAATGTCGCGCTCAGCCGACGCGCCGGAAGCCTCGTCCTCCGCGATTTACGGCGCGCTCGATCTGGGAACAAACAATTGCCGCCTGCTCGTCGCGCGTCCCTCGCGCCGGGGCTTTTTCGTGATCGACGCCTTCTCGCGCATCATAAAGCTCGGCGAAGGTGTCAGCATGTCGGGCGTGTTGTCGGAAGAGGCTATCGCCCGTACGATCGAGGCGCTCAAGGTGTGCTCGGCGAAGATGAACCGGCGCGGTGTGACGCGCTCGCGCCTCGTCGCGACTGAAGCCTGCCGGATCGCGAAGAACGGACCGGACTTCATCGCCCGCGTGAAGCGCGAGACGGGTCTTTCGCTCGAAATCATCGGCCGGGAGACGGAAGCACGCCTTGCCGTTTCGGGCTGCGCATCGCTCATCGACAAGCAGAGCGACTATGCGCTCATCTTCGATATCGGAGGCGGCTCGTCGGAATTCGTCTGGCTCAACCTCAGGACCGGGCGGCGCGCCCGGCGGATCTCCATCGAGGACCGGCTCCGCATTCAGGATTGCATCGAGGCGTGGACATCCCTGCCCTTCGGCGTGGTGACGCTCGCCGAGCGTTTCGGGTCAAGCCGCGCAGAGGGTTTCCAGTTCGAGGACATGGTGCGTTTCGTGCAGGCGGAACTCGAACCTTTCAGCCGCGCGAACGGTATCGGCGCCAAGATCGCCAGCGCCGATACGCACCTGCTCGGCACGTCCGGCACCGTGACCACCATTGCAGGCGTTTATCTTGGCCTTGCGGAATATACGCGCGCAAAGGTGGACGGCTGCTGGCTCTCGACCGACAGCATCCGCGAAGTGTCCGCGCGAATCGCCGGTATGAACTGGGCGGAGCGCGCGGCGCAGCCCTGCATCGGGGCGGAACGGGCCGATCTCATCCTCGCGGGCTGCGCGATCATGGAAGCCATGATCCGTGTCTGGCCCGTGAACTCGCTGCGCGTCGCCGACCGGGGCCTGCGCGAGGGTATCCTCGCAACGCTGATCGCCGAAGACGCCATCCGCGAGCGTGGGCTTGCCGAAAAAAATGTCGGCAAACTTCGTCTCGATCCGGCATTATCGGCGCATGACGAAGCGAGAGCAAAATCCGGACCGATCCTTTAAGGTCAAGCTGAAGAAGACGCGCGGGCGCACGGCCTCGCAGCGGCAATGGCTTGAGCGGCAGTTGAACGACCCATATGTCGCCGCGGCGAAGCGCGACGGCTACCGGAGCCGTGCCGCGTACAAGCTGGAGGAGATCGCCGACAAATACGGTCTTCTGAAACCAGGCGACCTCGTCGTCGACCTCGGTGCCGCGCCCGGCGGCTGGAGCCAGGTTGCCGCAGAGCGCGTGAAGGCGGCCGAGGGGCGGGGCGCGGTTGTCGCGCTCGACTATCTCGACTTCGATGCCATTCCCGGCGTGACCATTCTCCAGCAGGATTTCACTGATCCCGCCGCCGACGACCGCCTGCTCGACGTGCTGGCGGGACGCCATCCGAACGCGGTGCTGTCCGACATGGCCGCGCCGACCACAGGCCACCGTCAGACCGACCATCTGCGCATCATGGGGCTTGCCGAGGAAGCGCTGGCCTTCGCCGTGCGCGTGATGGCTCCGGGCGGCTTTTTCCTCGCAAAGGTGTTCCAGGGCGGCAGCGAGAAAAGCCTGCTCGATGTGCTGAAGCGCGATTTCGCGACCGTGCGCCATATCAAGCCGAAGGCGAGCCGCGCCGAAAGCCCCGAGCTATATGTGCTCGCGACCGGCTATCGCGGGAAGGCCCGCGATGGGCTCGGCGAGGAAGAAGAATAACAGCCACAAGCGTGGCATTCGGCTCTTTTCGCACCGCGCTGACACCTCACGCCGTGCATTGCTGGCCGCGCCGATATCCACTTCAGGCATACCTGTTGGCAGGCGGCCTGAGCACGCTCCGAACAGGCAACGCGCGCGAATTTCGCGCGGTCAGCGGTTCCGCGGAATGGGGGTCACGGTCAGATCGCCATCGGTTGCGACGCTCGACGATGTCGACGGCAGGGTTTGCGTCGATCCGGCGTTCGCGGGCGGCGTAGCGGGCGCATT
Organism: Rhodomicrobium lacus; assembly: GCF_003992725.1. NCBI lineage: Bacteria > Pseudomonadati > Pseudomonadota > Alphaproteobacteria > Hyphomicrobiales > Hyphomicrobiaceae > Rhodomicrobium > Rhodomicrobium lacus. The sequence goes on from NZ_RZNF01000001.1 coordinate 131,936, forward strand.
CTGCACCGCCTGCGAGATGCGCTGAGCGAAGTTCGGATCGCCGCCTGCGCTTGGTGCCGTGGTCGTCGCAGGCGCCGCCGGAGAAGGAGCAGCAGCCGCCGCAGCGGCAGCCTTGCTCGCCTTGTTGCCGCTCGCATCCGCGCGCTTCGATGTCCGCTGCGATTCCTCGAACTTCGCGATTTCCTCGCGCGAATATTCGCTCGCCTTGCACGAGCATCCCTTCACGTAGACCTTGCGGTTCCGGAAGGCGAAAGGCTGCGTCACGTAGAGCCGCCCCGAGAGCGAAACCATCTGATCCACGTCCTGATCGGAGCGGTGATAATAAAGTTCTGCCGGAGACGCGCATTGCGACTGGCAGCGCTCCGCGTCGGCCTGAAACTGGCTTTCGGTCGTGGCGGTGGAGATCGGATAATAGAAGCCGTCGCATTCACGCACGCAGAGCGTCCGGTAGGTGGACGCGCTGCCATAGGTCGGCGTCGTGGTCCACGGCGAACGCGGCGCGGCGGGCTCGGAATCTTCCTCATTGCTGAAGAACGAGAAGATCGAGCTGTCGCGCCTGCGCTGCGCGTCGTATTCGCGCGAATACTGATCCCCGCAACGGTTGCGGGCGAGTTCGGCCACGATGTCGTCATGGCGGGCGCGCGGCGCGCTGCCGCGCACGATGGCGTCGCGGCGCGATTTCAACTGCGTGAGATTGGCCTTCGCATCCTGCACCTGGCGGTCGAGGTCGAGGCAGCGCGGCGTGCGGCGCAGCGTCTTGCCGAACAGGAACATGTCCTCATAGCAGTCGGAGCGGTCGGCGTCGGCCTGCGCGCGGCGGAATATCATATCGGCCGTGCGCATGTCGGCGTCGATCCTCGGCAATTGGTCCTGCCCCGTGCTTGCGCCACCGCCAGAGAGCTGCGCTTCAAGGTCGCGGCAGCGCGGGTTCTGATTGCCGTAAGGCGGCGCCCCATAGGGCTGACCGTAAGGCGCCTGCTGCTGGCCCTGCCCGTAGGGTGTCTGCCCGTAAGGTGCCTGCCCCTGCCCATAAACCGGCTGCTGCTGCCCGTAAGGCGACGAATCGTAACGGCCTGAACTGCCCCACTGCGCCGCGCTCTCCGTGACACCGAAGGCGAGCGTCGCCGCCAACGCGCAAACAAGGCTCACACTGCGAAAGAAAGTCGTCATATCACCTGCCGCCGATCGGGGCCGGGCGGCCCCTGCCTCGAACTATTAGCCCCGATTGCCGCCGTTCGCAAACCAGCCCTTAACACTCACGCGAAATTTCACTGCAAAATCGGCGAGTCACGCACTGTCCGGCTTGACCTCGCACAAATTTGCGGCGATGTTCTGATCATGAGACAAAATGTTTCGATCTGCAGCCGGTGCATTATCAACGCGAGCTAGAAAAACGCTGGCGCGGCACAGGATTTTTGTTTCAGAGACAAGCCCCGCCAGCAAGGGCCAGGGCTTATGAAGCTTAAGCTTTACAATACGCGGACACGACGCAAGGAAATTTTCCGGCCCATCGACGGGAAGGCCGTGCGGATGTATGTCTGCGGTCCGACCGTCTACGATTTCGCGCATATCGGCAATGCGCGCCCCGTGATCGTGTTCGACGTGCTGTTCCGACTGCTGCGGCATATCTACGGCGCCGAGCACGTCATCTATGCGCGCAACATCACCGACGTCGACGACAAGATCAACGCGCGGGCGGCAGCCGAGGGCATATCGATCCGCGAACTGACCGAGCGCACCGCCGCGCAGTTTCACGCAGACGTGGCCGCCATCGGCGCGTTGCCGCCCACCATCGAGCCGCGCGCAACGGAGCATATCGCGGAGATGATTGCGCTCGTCGAACGTCTGGTGGAACGCGGCCACGCCTACGCAGCGGAAGGTCATGTGCTGTTCAACGTGCCGTCCGACGACGATTATGGCGAGCTTTCCCGCCGGTCCGTCGACGACATGCGGGCGGGCGCGCGCGTAGAGGTCGCGCCTTACAAGCGCGACGCGATGGACTTCGTGCTTTGGAAGCCGAGCACGGGCGCGGAACCCGGATGGGAAAGCCCGTGGGGCTTCGGCCGTCCCGGCTGGCATCTCGAATGCTCCGCCATGGCCGAAAAGCACCTCGGCACCGTGTTCGACATCCATGGCGGCGGTATCGACCTGCTCTTCCCGCATCACGAGAACGAGCTGGCGCAATCGACCTGCGCGCACGATACCGAAGTCATGGCGAACTACTGGGTGCACAACGGCCATCTTCAGGTCGAGGGACAGAAGATGTCGAAGTCGCTCGGCAATTTCATCACCATCCGCGACCTGCTGAAGGATTGGCCGGGCGATGTGATCCGTCTCAACATGCTGCGCACGCATTACCGACAGCCGATGGACTGGACGGCGAAGGGTCTCGCGGAAAGCGATTCGCTGCTCAGGCGCTGGCGCGCGGCCATTGACGAAGACGGCGTGGTGAGCGATGGCGATTTCGACGACAGCGCGTTTCTCGATGCACTCGCCGACGACCTCAACACGCCGCTCGCCATCTCGGCGATCCACCAGATGGAGCCGGGCGACAAATTTCGCGCGCTCGATCTGCTCGGCCTCGGCGAACCTGCGGAAGATCCGCGTTTGAAGGCGGTGAACGAAAACGCGATCGAGGCGCGAATTACCGCGCGGCTGGCGGCCCGCAAATCGAAGGACTGGGCGGAGGCTGACCGCATCCGCAACGAGCTGGCCGCGATGGGCGTCGCGTTGAAGGACGCGAAGAACCCGGCGACAGGCGAAATCGAGACGACCTGGGAAATCGCGCGGTAGCAAAACCTGCCGACCGGAAACGGGGCGAAGCTTGCAAAGCGCGCGCGATTTTCAGCGCTCCCGGCAGGCGCGGAGCGCATTCTTTTTGATTGGGCAAGTTATGAAAAAGCGGCTGTATCTCTTCGACACCACGCTGCGCGATGGTGCGCAAACCCTCGGCGTCGATTTCTCGCTCGAAGACAAGCATCTCATCGCGAAGCGCCTCGACGCGCTCGGCATCGACTATATCGAGGGCGGCTATCCCGGCGCGAACCCGGTGGACACGGCCTTTTTCGAGGCGCCCCCGAAGCTCAACGCGAAGCTCGTCGCCTTCGGCATGACGAAGCGCGCGGGCCGCTCCACCTCGAACGACCCGGGCTTTCAGCAGCTTCTTTCGGCGAAGGCGGACGCGGTCTGTCTCGTCGCGAAGTCCTGGGATTTTCATGTCGACCTGCAACTCGGCATCACGCTCGATGAAAATCTCGACGCCATCCGCGCATCGGTTGCCGCGGTGGTCGAGCGCGGGCGCGAGTCCATCATCGACTGCGAGCACTTCTTCGACGGCTACAAGGCAAACCCGGATTATGCGCTCGCCTGCGCGAAGGCGGCGTACGAGGCGGGCGCGCGCTGGGTGGTGCTGTGCGACACGAACGGCGGCACGCTTCCGCACGAGGTCGCGAAGATCGTGGCGGCGGTGACAAGCGTGCTCCCCGGCGACCACATCGGCATCCACGCGCATAACGACACCGAGCAGGGTGTGGCGAATTCGCTTTCCGCCGTGCTATCGGGCGCGTGTCAGGTGCAGGGCACGTTGAACGGCCTCGGCGAGCGCTGCGGCAACGCGAACCTGACCTCCATCATCCCGACGCTGCTGCTGAAAGACGATTTCGGGGGCGCGTTCGAGACGCGTGTCACGCCCTCCGCGCTGAAGACGCTCACCTCCGTGTCGCGCCAGTTCGACGAACTCATGAACCGCCAGCCGAACCGCCACGCGCCCTATGTCGGCGAATCGGCCTTCGCGCACAAGGGCGGCATTCACGCCTCGGCGGTGAACAAGGAGCCGAAATCCTACGAGCACGTGCCGCCGGAGAGTGTCGGCAACGCGCGGAAGCTGCTCGTCTCCAATCAGGCGGGACGGTCGAACATCCTGGCGGAACTCGCGCGCATCGGCATGGAGGTCGACAAGGACGATCCGCGCCTCGCCGCGCTCCTCGACGATGTGAAGACGCGCGAGGCGCAAGGATACGCCTATGAAGCGGCCGACGCCTCTTTCGAGCTTCTCGCGCGGCGGGCGCTTGGCGAGGTGCCCGATTTCTTCGACGTGGATCAGTTCCGCGTCATGGTGGAACGCCGCCACAACGCGAAGGGCGAGCTTGTCACGGTGTCCGAGGCGGTCGTCAAGGTGCGTATCGGCGACGACGTTCTCATGAATGCCGGCGAAGGCAATGGCCCGGTGCATGCGCTCGACCAGGCGTTGAGAAAGGATCTCGGCGCCTATCAGCCGAGCATACAGGATCTCGAACTTGTGGATTTCCGCGTGCGTATCCTGACCGGCGGCACGGACGCGATCACGCGCGTGCTCATCGAGTGCCGGGAAAAATCATCGGGCGTGCGCTGGTTCACGGTGGGCGTCTCGCCCAATATTGTAGATGCGTCGTTCGAGGCGTTGCTCGATTCCATCAATTTCAAGCTTCTGAAAGACGGGGTGGCGGCGGTCGCACGCACGGACAGCGTGGTGCTTTTCGATGGCGCGGCCGTGAGAAGGAGCGCCTGACACCGTTCGTGGCCCGTTAATCGCTTCCCTCGATTGGGGATGACGGAAGGGCCGCGTTGGCGTAGGACGGTGCGGCAAGGGTCAGGCTTCCAGGATCGGGCGCGATGCCACGCGTCCGCTGGCTGACGGAATTTTCTCGCGCGGCCTGTCCGCGTATCTCGTGTTGTTTTGAGCCGGAGGATGAAGCCGACCGGCGGATATTCGGGGGTAAAGACATGGGGCGTTTCTGGATTTTCATCGCGGCGGTTCTTGGCGCGCTCTCGGTCGCGGCCGGAGCCATCGGCGCGCACGAGGTGACGGCCGATGCGTCGCGTCAGGCGTTCGCTTCGGCGGCGCTTTATCACACGCTGCATTCGCTTGCGCTGCTCGGCGTCGGCGTCGTGCTCTTCATCTCGCAGGGCTGGCGGACGCGTGTCGGCACGATCTTCCTGAACCTCGCGGCGCTGCTGTTCGTCGTCGGGATCGTCTTGTTCTCGGGCGGCATCTATGCGCGCCATACGGAGATCTTCGCGACGCCGTTCGGCGTGGTTCCCGCTGGCGGCGCGGCCCTCATCGGCGCCTGGCTGGCTTTCGCCATCGGCGCTCTCGGTTTGCGCCGTTAGGTGAAGCTGTTTTCCCCTATCAATCAGAGGGATAGGCCCTAAACATATTTCCGCGCCCGGATCGCATCACGACAAAGAAGCCGGCGCTCGGGCGACGACGAAACCGTCGACGCCTGCTACCGGCTTGTTGCACTGGACCTTCCGCCGTCTGCGGTGCGCGGGGGCGCGCTCCCCTGCTCCTCGTCGCATGCGGAAAACACTGGACGCTTCATCACGCGGTGTAACTCCATTCCGTTACGCAGCACTCGCTCTGAACTTGCGGCCCGGACTGCACCCGGTGGCTGTCTGAACCTCTGCTTGATGACGACAGGTCTTAATGGGCGGTCACGCCGTTGGCGACGGTCTTGCGGCGGCGACCCCGTGCCTTCGGCGCGGCGGTGGCGAGAACGGCGGAAATTTCAAGCGCTTCCGACGGGATTTCGATCGGCGCAGACTTGACTTTTTCAGCCGGAGTTTCGACCGCTTCAGCCACGACGTCGATAACAGCCGGAAATTCGACGACGGCGGCGGCTTCGACCTTCGCCTTCGGCTTGCGGCCACGGCGCGCGGGTTGCTTCGGCTCGACAGCGATCGAGGCGGCAGCGGCGGCGGCGCGTTTGGCCGTGGCGGCGGCCTTCCGGGCGGCCTTGCGCACACGGGCGACTTCGGCATTCGCAAGGCGGATCAGCGCGCGCAGCTCTTCGGAAATCGCAACGTCCAGAGCTGCAACGGCATCGGCTGCATTGGCGAGATTATGGGCGATCGTGTTGATCGCAATAGTGTTGGGAGAGAGAGAGGCCATTGTTTTTGCTTTCGGTTTGAACCGGCCCCCGCGGCCGGCTTCTCCCTTAGCAATCTATGGTTGTGTTTAATTTTACGTAAAAAGTGGGCTTTTAACAATGACATGGCTCTTCTTTTTTCATTAGACGGATTTTTTTATCAGCCAAACGGCTGAAATTCCGCCAAATATAATACGCATCGCATCCAAACCGGGACGCACAAGCGATGGGGCGACCGTTCGAATCAGTCGCGTTCCGCGTGTGCAGCGGATGCAAAAAAGGCGCCACGCCGATGCGCCGCGCCTCGTGGAATCGATTTATTGACGGCGTCCGAACACGCCTGCGACGTTGCGGCCCGCTACAGCCGCTTCAGAATTTCCGCTTTCTTCGCAGCAAACTCTTCTTCGGAAATATATCCCTTGTCGCGCAAGCCGCCGAGCTGTTCGAGAAGGGCCAGCCCCGCATTTTGCAGCTCGCTGACCGTGGTCGCGCCGGAGGTCGTTACCGCTGCGGGCGACGCGTGTTCGCCGCCATGCGACACGGCAGCGGGCGCGTTTTGCCCGGCAGCGCCGCCGACGCGCGGCAGCGTGTCGATGCGCACGGTGCCGTTCTGGCTCGAAAACGTCATGCTCTCGCCGCCGCCCTGCTGCTGCCCGAAGCCATAGACCGAGTAGCCCGTGGTGTCGTAAATTTCGACGCGCCCATTTCCGTAATCGATGGCGAGGCGATTTGCGTGGGGGAAATAGGCATAACGCGTCGTGTTCTGCCCGCCCGTCGACGACGGGTTGCCAAGCTCCGACGGCCACCAGCCGCCCGACGAGGATTGGCCGAAGCCGCCGCCCTGATATTGCGACTGTCCGTAATCGCCCGACTGCTGTTGCTGCCCCGGAAAACCGCCCGATTGTTGCTGCTGCTGATTCGAGTGATTCTGGTTGGCGTAAGGTTGCTGCTGCGGTTGCGGCGCGAAGATACCCGGCTGGAACATCAGGTTAGACAACTCATTGCAGAGATTGTCGACCGTAACCTTGGCGGAATTGTTGAACATGTCGCCTACCATGGTCATGCCGCCCCGCATCCACTGGCCGCCGCCGCCGAACTCGGACAAGTTGAACTGCGCCATGCTTCCGCCGCCGCGAATGACGGCGTCGAACATGATCTTCACGGAGTCGATGGCGATCTGATAGCGGTCGGCGATGGCGGCGACGAGGCGTTCGCCCTCGGGCGTCAGGTTTGTCATTGCGGCGTCTCCCTTTAGCGCATCTGCGCTCGGCGTTATTCTACCTTTGGAGCATTCGAGCGCTCGCTCGAATGCTGAATGAAACGTGCGCAAGACTTGCGGCGCTCTTCTCGCGCAAACTCTAAAGAATGAATTTCGACAGGTCCGCGTTCTTCGCGAGATCTCCGACCTGCGCCTTGACATATGCCGCGTCGATGACGAACTTCGTCCGCGCCTTGTCTGCCGCCTCGAAGCTGATTTCATCCAGCACGCGCTCCATGACAGTAGAGAGACGGCGCGCGCCGATATTTTCGACATTCGCGTTCACTTCCACTGCCACATCGGCGATGGCGTCGATGGCGTCCTCGCTGAACTCAAGTTCCACGCCCTCGGTTGCCATGAGCGCGATGGATTGCTTGATGAGGCTCGATTTCGGCTCGCGCAGGATGCGGCGGAAATCGTCGCCCGTCAGCGCCTGAAGCTCGACGCGGATCGGCAGACGGCCCTGCAACTCGGGCAACATGTCCGACGGCTTCGCCACATGGAACGCACCCGACGCGATGAACAGGATATGGTCGGTTTTCACCGGGCCGTATTTGGTGCTGACGGTCGTTCCCTCGATCAGCGGCAACAGGTCGCGCTGCACGCCCTCGCGGCTGACGTCGGCGCCCATGCGTTCGGACCGCGCGGTGATCTTGTCTATCTCGTCGAGGAAGACGATGCCGTTTTCCTCCACCGCCGTGATCGCATCCTGAACCACGGCCTCGTTGTCGAGCAGCTTGTCGCTTTCGTCGTTGATCAGCACCTCGTAAGAATCGCGCACGGAAAGACGGCGCGTCTTGGTGCGCTGGCCGAACGCCTTGCCGAGCACATCGTTGAGATTCATCATGCTTATGGACGAGCCGGGCATGCCCGGGATCTCGAAGCCGCCCATCGGGCCACCCGTATCGGCCACCTGGATCTCGATTTCCTTTTCGTCGAGTTCGCCATCGCGCAGCTTCTTGCGGAACGCGTCTTTGGTGGCGGGGCTGGCATGCGGCCCGACGAGCGCGGTGAGCACCCGGTCTTCCGCCAGAAGATGGGCCTTTGCGCGCACTTCCTTGCGCTTCGTCTCGCGCACGAGGCTGATCGCGCTTTCGACGAGGTCGCGGATGATCTGGTCCACGTCCCGGCCGACATACCCGACTTCGGTGAATTTCGTGGCTTCGACCTTGAGGAACGGCGCATTGGCGAGCTTGGCGAGGCGGCGCGAAATCTCCGTCTTGCCGACGCCCGTCGGGCCGATCATGAGGATGTTCTTCGGGAGCACCTCCTCGCGCATGTCGTCCTTGAGCTGCTGCCTGCGCCAGCGATTGCGCAAGGCGATGGCGACGGCGCGTTTCGCGTCGTTCTGGCCGACGATGTGGCGGTCGAGTTCGGAGACGATCTCGCGCGGGGAAAAATTGACTTCAGACATTGGACGGCAGGCTTTCGACGATGATGTTGTTGTTCGTGTAAACGCAGATGTCGGCGGCGATGGCCATGGATCTGCGCGCGATGTCCTCCGCGGAGAGGTCAGTGTCGAGGAGCGCGCGGGCGGCGGCGAGCGCATAATTGCCGCCGGAGCCGATGCCCATGACGGCGCGCTCGGGTTCCAGCACATCGCCCGTGCCGGTGAGCACCAGCGTCGCGTTCTTGTCGGCGACGATCATCATGGCTTCGAGGCGGCGCAGATAGCGGTCGGTGCGCCAATCCTTCGCGAGATCGACGCAAGCGCGGACAAGCTGGTCGGGATACATTTCAAGCTTGGATTCGAGGCGCTCGAACAGCGTGAACGCGTCGGCGGTCGCTCCCGCGAAGCCTGAGATCACATTGCCCTTGCCGAGGGTTCGGACCTTCTTCGCGTTGGCCTTGATAACCGTCTGGCCGAGGGACACCTGTCCGTCACCGGCTACGACCACCCGGCCGCCCTTGCGAACGGTAAGAATTGTGGTGCCGTGCCAGCCTGTGGGGTCGTGAGGGGATTGCGCAAAATGCGTCATTTGTCGTACCTGCTTTATCGAAGCGGATATGGCGCGCGCGCTAAAACCGTCAAGAAGCGGCTTGCGTGGCCAACGAGGACTGAGCTGTGAGAAAAGCGCGGATCGAACGGAAGACAAAGGAAACCGGGATCGCTGTCGAGGTGAATCTGGACGGAACCGGCGCTTTTTCAATAGCGACGGGTGTCGGCTTTTTCGACCACATGCTGGAGCAGCTTTCTAAGCACTCCCGCATCGACATCACCCTCTCGGCCGAGGGCGACCTGCATGTCGACCAGCATCACACGGTTGAAGACGTCGGCATCGCGCTGGGGCAAGCCATCGCGCAGGCGCTGGGCGACAAGCGCGGCATCGGCCGCTACGCGCACGCCTATCTGCCCATGGACGAAACGCTGACGCGCGTGGCGCTCGATATTTCGGGCCGCCCCTACCTGATCTGGCGCGTGACGTTTCCGACCGAGAAGATCGGCCAGATGGACACGGAGCTTTTCCGCGAGTTCTTTCAGGCGCTGGCACAGAATGCCGGGATCACGCTTCACATCGAGACGCTCTACGGCGAAAATGCGCATCATATCGCCGAAAGCTGCTTCAAAGGCTTGGCGCGGGCGCTGCGCGAGGCCATTCTGATCGACGAGGCCGCGCGCGGCGAAATTCCATCGACGAAAGGGCAGCTCGGCGGGTGACGCCTGGCTGGAACCGCCCATGATCATTTACACTGTGCACGAGCCGCCGCACTCCACCGGCAATGTCGAGGAGCGCTCCGAACACGTTGCCTTCGTGCGTGAGGGCTTCACGTTCTGGGGCTTTCTGTTCGGCCCGTTCTGGCTGCTCTGGAATCGCCTCTGGCTGGAAGCCATCGCCGTGGCGGCGCTGGCGGCGGGGCTTTATGCAATCCTGATCCAATTCGGCGCAGGCGAACAGACCGCGGGAATCGTCAATCTGCTTGTGGCGCTCATCATCGGCTTCGAGGGCAACGACCTCATCCGCTGGCGGCTCCAGCGTAAGGGGTACACCTTCATTTCATCCGTTGCCGGGCGCGACCGCGAGGAATGCGAGCACCGCTTCTTCGCGGCATGGATGCCTCCCGTGGCCGGGATCGGCGGCGGAAGGGCTTCCGGCCCGGTCAAGGGCGCATGGCAGACGCCGCACTCCGTGGGCACCTGGCCGGAGGCGACGGCCTGACATGAGCGTCGCAATCGTCGATTACCAGTCGGGAAACCTTCACTCAGCGGCCAAGGCGTTCGAGCGCGCGGCGCGCGAAGGCGGCTTCGACACCGACATCCGCGTAACCTCGGACCCCGAAGCCGTGCGCCGCGCCGACCGCGTGGTGCTGCCGGGCGTCGGTGCGTTCGGGGACTGTTATCGCGGGCTCTCGGAAACGCCCGGCATGATCGAGGCGTTGAAGGAAGCCGTGTTCGACCGCGGACGACCGTTCTTTGGCATCTGCGTCGGCATGCAGATGCTGGCGGATCGCGGGCTTGAGCATGGCGAGCACAGGGGGCTTGGCTGGATCGGCGGCGAGGTGGCCCTCATCGCGCCGTCCGACGCGCGCCTCAAGATCCCGCATATGGGCTGGAACACGCTCGACATGGCGCGCCCGCATCCGCTGCTGGACGGCATTCCCGGCGGCGAGGAGGGCTGGCACGCCTATTTCGTGCATTCCTATCACTTCAAGCCGACGGATACGGCCGACGTGGTGGCGCGCACGGATTACGCCGGCCCGATCACGGCGCTCGTCGCTCGCGACAACATCGCGGGCAGCCAGTTCCACCCGGAGAAAAGCCAGAAGCTCGGCCTCAGGCTGATTTCAAATTTCTTGCGGTGGCGGCCTTGAGGTGACGCGAAGTCTGCCCGTTGCGGCTGAAGATGGCCTTGAGGATCTGGCTTTTCGATCGCGCGTCGGCGATCTGCGAGACCTTCTCGCCAAACGCGTCGCTCGTATTGAACGCCACGGCCTCTTCGCCCGTCTCGCAGACAAGCAGGCGGTCCCGGAATGTAAGGTCCTGCATCAGGGCCGCGCGAATTTCGTCAGCCGTTGCCTCGGTGCGGATGAACCAGACCCCCGTCATCGGGTGTTCCCATTCCGTTGCGAGCCTGCGGAGGGTATCGGCTGCCTTCGCGGCGCGCTTCTCACGGTGAAACTCCCAGCAGACGAGATAACGGCGCATCGCACACTCTTCGCATAACTCGGTTTGAACGGGGCCTCTCGGACTGATACTAAAGGAAAGCCGACGCGTCCGGTCAAAGAAAACAGCCTGCGCTCGTGGTGTTGATCCACGTGTGTTTAATCCTGGGGACAACTTGAATGATTCTCTATCCCGCCATCGATCTCAAAGACGGGCAATGCGTGCGCTTGAAACAAGGTCTGATGGATCAGGCCACGGTGTTCAACGACGACCCGGCGGATCAGGCGAGGCAGTTCCAGGCGCAAGGCTTCTCCGCGTTGCATGTCGTGGACCTGAACGGCGCGTTTGAAGGCCGCTCGGTCAACGCCGACGCCGTGACGCACATCCTCGCGGCGGTCACGATCCCGGTGCAGCTCGGCGGCGGTATACGCACGCTCGAAGGCGTGTCGCACTGGATCGACCGGGGCGTGTCGCGGGTGATCCTCGGCACGGCCGCCGTGCGCGATCCTCATCTCGTGAAGGAAGCGTGCGCCCGCTTTCCGGGAAAGATCGCGGTCGGCATCGATGCGAAGGATGGCCGCGTTGCGGTACAGGGCTGGGCCGAAACGTCCGAGCTTTCGGCTGTGGACCTTGCGCAGCGCCTTGCCGACGTGGGCGTCGCCGCGATCATCTACACCGACATCGCGCGGGACGGCATGCTGACCGGCCTCAATCTCGAAGCGACCGCCGAACTGGCCCGCGCCGTGCACATTCCCGTGATCGCGTCCGGCGGACTTGCCGGCATCGCCGACATCGAAAGGCTTCTGTCCCCGGCCCATGCCATCATCGCGGGCGCTATCGCGGGCCGTGCGCTTTACGACGGGCGGCTCGATCCCAAGGCGGCGCTTGCGCTCATCGGCGGGGCATCCTGATCCCGCGAAGGAAACGCAAGCTTCGCCTCATCTCGCGGGTTTATCTGTCACCTGATCGGGGCGTTAACGCCCCGTTGCCTTCTGCAACACATAATTGACGAAATCCGCCACTACCGGCAAAGGAGTGGCAAACGATGCCTGCGAAAGGAAGAGCCTCCTTAATGGCAAAGCGACCGTTGCTTGGCAGCGATAGGGCGGGCCCCGCTGCTGTTTTCTTCCTTTTGCTTCTGCTTTTCGCCTCTGCTTCCATAGTCAGGGCGCGCGCGGAGGAGACGCCGCAAGGCAGCGTCCCCGCGAGCGATGCCCCGTCGGAAAAGAAGGCGGAGGAAAAAAGAACCGAGGCTCCCCCGCATTCAGAGGCTGTCAAGCCCGTGGAGAAGGCCGAGGCTTCCCCCTCACCGGAACAGAAAGCCGAAGCTCCGCAGCGTGCGGAAAAAGTCGAAGCCTCTCAGCCACCGGAAAAAAAGGCCGAGGCGGCGCCTGATGCAAGGTCCGACAGCGACAAGCCGCTTCCCAAGGCAGCCGACGCCCCGGAAGCGAAGCGACCTTCCCAGACCCAGACGAGCGCTTCCGGCAATGCCAAGACCGGCGGCGACGGCAAGGAAGCGCGCCCCGCAGATAAAGCCGCGGAGAAGTCTTCGGCAGAGCGCGAACGTGCCGCCGAGAAGGCTGCCGACCAGCCGAAGAGCCTCACGCCCAGAATCGACGGCGGCAATGGCGACCTCGCCGTGCGCAGTTCCACCATCAACGCCCTCTACCGCATCCACTGGATCGGCGCGCATATCGGCGATTTCCGCATCCGCTCGTCGATCACGAACCGCCAATATTCCTTGCAGGCCGACGCCAATATCAGCGTCTTGTTCGGCAGCGTGAGCTGGCAGGGCGTGACATCGAGCAGCGGGCTCATGACGGCCAACGGACCTGTTCCGCAAAACTACATTTTCCGCTACCAGACGGGCAATCGCGGGGAGACGGTGGAATTGCGCTTCCAGCAGAGGATGGTGCGCGACATTCTGATCAACCCGCCCGCGCGGCCGGGCCCGCGCAATGCCCCGATCACGGCGGCGCATCTGCAGAACGTGGTCGATCCCTTGAGCGCGCTCGTCCTTCTTTCGCAGGCGCGGCTCGCGAAAAATACGGGCGAAGGTGCCTGCAACAAGCGCCTGCCGATCTTCGACGGCAAGATCCGTTATGACCTTGTGCTGTCGCCGAAGGGGACGCGATCGGTCTCGGGAGCCGGCAAACTCAGGGGGCCGGCCTATGTCTGCAGCGTGCGTTATGTTCCGATTGCGGGCTACAAGCTGGGCAAACCCGGCGAAAATGATTATGCAACCGGAAATACCGGTATAGAAGTTTGGCTTGTACCGTTGCCGGAAGCAGGTTTAATAGTACCCTACTATGTGCATGTGCCGACCCCCGCAGGCACCGCTTCCCTTGTGACAGCGACATTCAACGTGGAAACGGTCGGGGGGCGTCATGCACTCGCCGAGTGAAGAGGGGAAAGACACGGGCTACCATTCGCGACGATAGGCTGAGCTGCCGACGAAATCACGGCGGGCTCGCTTTATTGCCGCAGGCGCACCTCTTCGCACACGCATCGCGCCGAAGCCTGATACATAACCACCAACAGCGTGCGGTTTATCAGAAAGTCCGCTCATGAGCGCATCAACGCAGACGGCTTCCATCAAGCCATCCCAGTCCCGTCATGTTACGGCGGTGCTGGGTCCGACCAATACCGGCAAGACGCACTTGGCCATCGAGCGCATGCTCGGACACGAAAGCGGACTGATCGGCCTGCCTCTCAGGCTTCTCGCCCGCGAAGTGTACGACAAGATCGTCGCGCAGATCGGCCCGCGCGACGTTGCGCTCATCACGGGCGAAGAGAAGATCAAGCCCGAACGTCCGCGTTATTACGTCTGCACCGTCGAGGCAATGCCGCGCGATGTGGAGGTCGACTTCCTGGCCGTCGACGAAATTCAGCTTGCGGCCGATCCGGACCGGGGCCACGTCTTCACCGACCGCCTGTTCCACGCACGCGGGACAAGCGAGACGCTGCTGCTCGGCGCCTCGACCATGACGGATGCGATCCGCGAACTGATCCCCGGCGCGAACTTCATCGCGCGCCCCCGTCTGTCTAAGCTGACCTACTCCGGCCAGAAGAAGATCACGCGGCTGCAAAGCCGCTCCGCCATCGTGGCGTTCTCCGCGAACGACGTTTACGCCATTGCCGAACTGATCCGCCGCCAGCGCGGCGGCGCTGCCGTCGTGCTCGGCGCGCTTTCGCCCCGTACGCGCAACGCGCAGGTCGCGCTCTATCAGAACGGCGATGTGGATTTCATCGTCGCGACCGACGCCATCGGCATGGGCCTCAATCTCGACGTCGATCATGTCGCTTTCGCCGGAACCCGCAAGTTCGACGGGCGGAATCACCGTGACCTTACGCCCGCCGAGATCGGCCAGATCGCGGGCCGCGCGGGCCGCCATCTGAACGACGGCACTTTCGGCGTGACCGCCGATGTGGACCCCTTCGATCAGGATGTCGTCAACAAGCTCGAAAATCACGATTTCGAGCCGGTGAAGCTGCTGCAGTGGCGCAATACGCGCCTCGATTTCGACAGCGTCGATCGTCTGAAGGACAGTCTGCGCCAGTTGCCGGACCATCCGCGTCTTACGCGCGTGCGCACGGCAGATGATGTCGAAGCGCTCGATCTCGCCGCCAGCGATCCTCGCATCGCGGAACTCGCGACCGGCCCCGGCGCGGTGAAGCGGCTTTGGGATGTCTGCCAGGTGCCGGACTACCGCAAGGTCGGCCCGAACCAGCACGGCGATCTCGTCGCCATCCTGTACAAGCACATCATGACAGGCGAGGGCCTGATTCCGGAAGACTGGTTCGCCCAGCAGGTCGAACAGGCCGACCGCACCGACGGCGACATCGACACGCTGTCGAACCGCATCGCGCACATCCGCACCTGGACGTTCGTCTCGAACCGCTCCGAGTGGCTCAAGGACCCCGAGCACTGGCAGGGCAAGACGCGCGAGATCGAGGACAGGCTCTCCGACGCGCTGCACGAGCAGTTGACGCAGCGCTTCGTGGACAAGCGAACGAGCGTGCTCATGAAGAGCATGCGCGACAAGGACAGCCTCTTCGCCGAGATCGAGAAGGACGGCCGCGTCGTCGTGGAGAAGCATTACGTCGGCAAGCTCGAAGGATTCTGCTTCACGCCCGACCTCGAAGCCACGTCCGGCATCAACGGCAAGGCCGCGCGCAACGCCGCAGCGAAGGTGCTGGTGCATGAACTTGCCGCCCGCGCGGATCGTCTCGCATCGGCACCCGATACGGGTTTCACGCTGACACGCGAGGGGCGGATCGTCTGGGAAAACCAGGAGATCGGCAAGCTCGCCGCGAGCGAAGATCCGCTTAAGCCGGCCTTCGTGCTGAACTCGGACGAGCATCTCGCCGCCATCGACAAGGAAAATATCGGCAAGCGCGTCGATACGTGGCTCCAGCACTATATCGAGGTGCGTCTCAAGCCGCTCGTCGAGATCGCCAAGGCCGAGGAAATCACCGGCCTTGCGCGCGGTATCGCGTTTCGCCTGCGCGAAAGTTTCGGCATCCTCAAGCGCGATACCGTGGCCGAGGAAATCAAGTCGCTCGACCAAGATGGCCGCGCCCAGCTTCGCAAATATGGCGTCCGTTTCGGCGCGCATCACATCTATTTCCCGCTGCTTTTGAAGCCTGCCTCGGCGGATCTGCTGCTGCTGTTCTGGCTCCTGAAAAGTGGCGCCGAGCATAATTTGACGCCGGCATCCATCGGCGAGGCTCCACGCCAGGGTTTGACGTCGGTGCCGAAGACCGCCGAGTTGCCGGAGGCGTTCTATCGCGCGGCGGGTTTCCACGTATGCGGACCGCGCGCCGTGCGCATCGACATGCTGGAACGGCTCGCCGACATCATCCGGCCGCTCACCACGTGGAAGCCGACCGACACCAGCGCCGAGCCGCCGGCTGGCGCGGCGGGCGGCGGCGCTTTCCGCATCCGGCCCGAGATGATGTCCATCATGGGCTGTTCGGCCGAAGAACTGGGGGCGATCCTCGAATCGCTCGGATTCCGCCGCGAGAAGCGCCCCGTCAAGAAGGCCCCGGCCACTGACGTCGCGCAGGCCGCAACGGGCGCCGAACCGTCGGTCGTGACGGAAGCAGCAGCCGAAGCCCAGACCGCCGGACCGGAAGGCGAACTCGCGCCGGAAGGCGCGCCGCAAGCTTTCTCGCAGGCCGAACACCAGGACGGCGTTTCCATCGAACCTGCGCAGGAAGAAGCTGCCGAAGCAGCCGCAACCGTCGCGCGGGGCGTGGCCGAGCCGCACGCCGAGGCGTCGGCGGACGAGCCCGCTGTTTCGGAAGCGACCTCCGCTGCCGCCGAAAACGCCGAGCCGGAGTTTGAGGAAGTCTGGCGTTTCCGTCGGCCGAAGCCGAAATTCGAGCGCGGCGAAGGACAGGGAGACCGTCGCCCGCAGCATCGCCGCCATGGCGGCGCAGGCCATGGCGATCGCCCACAGGGCGAGCGCGGCGGTCAGCGGCAGCCCGGAGAACGCGGCCCGCGTCACCGTTCCGATACCCCACACCAGCCGGCAGCCGCCGCTGGCGCGGAGGCCCAGGCAGGACAGAATGAGAGCGCTGCCGCGGGTGGCGACCGCAGAGAGCCGCGCCGCGATTTCTCGCGCGACCGCGGCGGCCCGCGCGATCAGAACCGCGAGCGGGGCGACCGTAACCGCCACCAGCCGCGCTCCGATGGCAATCGCGATCGCCCGCAAGGCGAACGTCAGGGCGACGGACCACGCCCCGACAATGCCGAACGCCGTTCGGGCGGCGGCCAGCCGAACCGGCCTCAGCATCAGCGCTCCGACCGGCCGAACGACCGCAATCGCGATGCGCGGCCTCCACGTCCGCAGGGCAGGCAGCCCATCGCCGCCAGCGCGGCACCAAAACGGGCTTCCGGTGCGGTCGATCCCGATTCACCCTTCGCGGCACTGAGCCAGCTCAAGGAGCGCCTCGAAAAACAGACCGAGGATCAGACCGCTTGACAGCACCGGACGAGCAGCGCCTCGACAAGTGGCTCTGGCATGCGCGGTTCGTGAAATCGCGCAGCCTCGCCGCGAAGCTCATCGAGGAGGGCTGCATCCGGGTCAACCGTCAACGCGTCGTGAAAGCCGCCACCTGCATCAAGTGCGGCGACGTGCTGACGGCGAGTCTGTTCGGGCGTGTTCGCGTGATCGAGATACGCGGCATCGGCGAGCGGCGCGGGCCTCCCGAGGAAGCCGCCGCGCTTTATAGCGAGCGGCTGGGGCCGCAGTCGCCGGTCTCTGGAGGCGGCGAAGCGAGCGAATCGAACGCCTGAAGCGAGGCCTTTCGCGCGGAGGAGCCGATCAGCGCATGCTCATCGGTCCATGAAGTCTCGCCGGAGGCTTCCCCGCCAGCTCCATCGGGGCAGCCACGTGAGCCGCATGCTGCTGGGGCGCCGTACGTAAAACCGCTTGCGCTCTATCGACCGCCCCGCCGCGCCACGTCGCGCCGAATCTCGGCCCATGCGCGCAGCCGTTCCTCGATACGGACCTCGTAGCCGCGCCCCCTCGGATGGTAAAACTCGGCGCGCTCCAGCCCGTCCGGGAAGTAATTCTGACCCGAGACGCCTTCTTCCGTCTCATGATCGTAGACATAGCCCGCGCCATATCCTTCGCTCTTCATGAGCTTCGTCGGCGCGTTGAGGATGTGCTTCGGTGGCGGCAGCGAGCCGCTTTCCTTCGCATAGCGCATCGCCGCGCCATAGGCCTTGTAGGCCGCGTTCGATTTCGGCGCGGTGGCGAGATAGACGACGCATTGCGCGAGCGCGAGTTCGCCTTCGGGGCTACCGAGGAAGTCGTAAGCGTCCTTCGCGGCGATGGCCTGCACGAGCGCGTTGTGATCGGCAAGCCCAATATCCTCCACCGCCATGCGAACCATGCGCCGCGCGAGATACAGCGGGGCCTCGCCGCCGTCGATCATGCGGCAGAACCAGTAGAGCGCCGCGTCGGGATCGGAGCCACGCACCGCCTTGTGCAGCGCGCTGATGAGATCGTAATGGCCGTCGCGGTTCTTGTCGTAAAGCGGCGCGCGGCGCTGCACGATTTCGGTCAGTTCGGGCGCGTCGATGGGTTGCGACGGATCGCGGCCGATGGCGAACACGTCTTCCGTGAGATTGAGCGCGGTGCGCCCGTCGCCGTCCGCCATGCCGATCAGCGCGGCCCGCGCGTCCGCCGTCAGCGGCAGTGTCTTGCCGAGCACGCTTTCCGCGCGCGCGAGAAGCTGCCCGATGTTCTCATCCGTCAGACGCCTGAAGACGAGCACCTTGGCGCGCGACAGAAGAGCGCCGTTGAGTTCGAAGGAGGGGTTTTCCGTCGTCGCGCCGATCAGGATGATGGTCCCGTCCTCGACGAAGGGCAGAAACGAGTCCTGCTGCGAGCGGTTGAAGCGGTGGATTTCGTCCACGAAAAGGATCGTGCCCTGACCGAAGCGCTGGCGATCCTTCGCGGCGTCGAACACCTTGCGCAGGTCCGCCACGCCGGAAAAGATCGCGGAGATCTGCTCGAAATGCGCGCCCGCACCCTTCGCCATGAGCCGCGCGACGGTGGTCTTGCCGGTGCCGGGCGGCCCCCAGAAGATCATGGATCGCGGAGCTTCGCCATCCGCGATGCGGCGCAGCGGGCCACCCTCGCCGAGGAGATGCTCCTGCCCGATCACCTCGCCGAGCGAAGCCGGACGCAGCCGGTCGGGAAGCGGTCGCGACGCCAGCACGGCGGGCGACGGCGGCACGCTTTCAAACAGCGTTGCGCCTTCGTACGGTGCGGATGATGATGAGCGCGGTTTGGCCATGACTGTCACCGGTGGGAGTTCGGCTGCACTTCGTTCGCTTGCCGGCTTGCTGGAGATGGCAACGAGACGCGGAGATTTGGAGGGCGCGCCTCTCTCGTCCATCTTCGCCGGGCTATGGGAGCCGCGTCAATGCGCAGACCGGAAATTCGACGCGGGCGTGCTGGAGAGGCCGGGCCGAAGAAATACATCGCATCGCGCTTCCGCCACCCCAGGATTTGTTCCTTGCCTGTCAGTTCGCGCATGATCGGACTTTGGGGGCCATCGCGTGACGACGGCCCCCCCAAGCTTGCTGCCCTGAACGCGTTTTCATGCACGATCCAGTATGCACCTTGCTCAAAAACGCTCCATCCACTGGCGCGCTGCATGCGTCCACGGATGCGGCACAGGACCGATCTTCCGATAGACCGCCAGCGAAAAGACTGCCGCCGCATCCCAGTCGCGAGGATGCTCCCCGCTAAGCGGCAGTAGGAGGCTTTCGCATTCGGGAACGGCACTGTCGCACGGTTGCAAAGTGCCTTGTGCTTGTTGCTTTCAACCCGAACTGGTGCCCATCTTGTGGCATAGCCGCGAGCTTAACAAGCCGCCTGTCGCCGCTGTCTACAAGCTGGGGACAATTGTCGGGCAGTTGCGGCTACGTGTCCACAAACGACGAGAAACGTCTCTCCCCGGATTTTACACATCATTGAAAAACATGATTTTTTGTATCGGCAGCGAAGCCGCGTCCGAATGGATCGGGTGTGCGGCGGCCGGTGTGGAAAATTCGGCGCAGGCGCGTTTGCGGCGTGGGGTCCTCGGGCTGATCCGGACGTACACGGATAAATTGCAACCCGCGCTGCCGGTTAGATGCAGCGCGGGGATCGCCGCCGCCTACTTCGCCGAGGACGGCCTGAAATCGAGCGCCACCCCGTTCATGCAGTAGCGCAAGCCCGCGGGACGCGGCCCGTCCGGAAACACGTGCCCAAGATGAGCGTCGCAGCGTGCGCAACGCACCTCCGTGCGGTTCATCATGAAGGAATGATCCTCGTGCGTCGTGATGGCATCCTTATCCACGGGGCTCGTGAAGCTCGGCCAGCCGGACCCCGAATCATACTTCGCATCCGAGGCGAACAACGGCGCGCCACAGCAGACGCAGGCGAACACGCCTTCGCGCTTTTCGTCGTTCAGCGGGCTGGACGCCGCTCGTTCCGTCCCGTGCTGACGCGTGACCTTGTATTGCTCGGGCGTCAGTTTCGCTCGCCACTCCGCATCGCTCTTTATCATGCGCTCGGTCATTGACCCGACCTCCTCTCGCATTCTTCTTGAATGTGTTATGTGGAGGCCGGTAGCCTTTTTGAAGAGGGCGCCCCCGCAGTCACCCTGCCCTTCCGCTCACAACGGCGTCATCCGTCCGGCCTCCGAGAATCACCGCAATGATCATGTCCTTCAGATCTCTCCGTCTTGGTATCGCGGCCCTCGCCGTGCTGACAGGCTCGACGCCTGCCATGGCCGCCGGACCTTCGCCGGATGGCGCTGGCCTGAGCCTCCTGTGGTGTCTGCCTTTCGCTGGCGTGCTCCTGTCGCTTGCGCTCCTGCCGATGATCGCGCCGCATTTCTGGCATCGGCGGCAGGGACTGGTCGCGCTCGTCTGGGGGCTTCTCTTCCTCGTGCCGTTTGCAGGCGCCTTCGGTTTATCCGCAACGCTGCATCAACTGCTCGATGTGGCGCTGCTGGAATACATCCCCTTTATCGTGCTGATCGGCTCGCTTTACATCATCGCGGGCGGCATCTGGCTCGGCGGCAGCCTCAGCGGGTCGCCCGGCCAGAACACGGCGATCATGGCCGCCGGAACGGGCATCGCAAGTTTCGTCGGAACGACCGGCGCTGCGATGATCTTCATCCGCCCGCTGATGCGCGCGAATCGCAGCCGGACGCATCAGGCTCATCTCGTGATCTTCTTCATCTTCCTCGTCTGCAACGTCGGAGGCGCGTTGACCCCGCTCGGCGATCCCCCGCTCTTCCTCGGCTATCTGAAGGGCGTGCCGTTTTCCTGGCCGTTCCAGCATCTGTGGCCGCATACGCTTCTGCTCGCGGCCATTCTTCTCGGCTGGTTCTATCTGATCGACCGCCGCTATTACAAAACCGAGACGCCGCGCGAGCACCGGCTCGGCGGCGAGGGCCTGAAGATCTGGGGCGTGGTGAACCTGCCGCTGATCGCGGGCGTGGTGTTCGCGGTTGCGGCAAGCGGCACGACCTTTATCGGACCTGTCGACATCGCGGGTGTCGAGGTGCGCGGCGAAAGCCTTGTGCGCGACGCGGCGCTTGTCGCCCTCGCCTTCTTGTCGTTGGCGCTGACCCCGCTCAAGGCGCGCCGACAGAACGAATTCAGCTGGGGCCCCGTTATCGAGGTGGCGAAACTGTTCGCTGCGATCTTCGTGACCATCGTGCCGGCGATTGCCATCCTGAAGGCGGGCGAGCACGGTGCGGCTGCGCCGTTGTTCGCCGCCCTCGGCACCGCCGACGCTCCGAATCACATCGCCTATTTCTGGCTGACCGGGCTGCTTTCGAGCTTCCTCGACAATGCGCCGGCCTATCTCGTCTTCTTCAACGCGGCGGGCGGCGACGCGGCGGCGCTCTCCGGTCCGCTCGCTTCGACGCTGGCCGCCATCTCGGCGGGCGCGGTCTTCATGGGCGCGCTCACCTATATCGGCAACGCGCCGAACTTCATGGTTCGCGCCATCGCCGAGCATCAAGGCGTCAAGATGCCGAGTTTCTTCGGCTTCATGGTGTGGTCGGGGGCCTTCATGATTCCACCGCTCCTGCTGATGACAGCGCTGTTTTTCGCCGGCTGATAAGGCGCAAGGCGTCAAGCGGCCGAGGCGAGCGGAGCTGCAACGCCGTCATAGCGGTTCCTGCGCGTCTTTTAAGCCGCTGAAACCGCTCATTGAACGATATCGCGTCGAATTGCCTGAGATGATCGCTTATGAGGTCTTGCACCTTGGCGGCGGCTGTGGCAGTTTCCGCCGCATCGCTGCAGTAGCTCAGTGGTAGAGCACTCCCTTGGTAAGGGAGAGGTCGAGAGTTCAATCCTCTCTTGCAGCACCATCCATCCCCCTGACATCTCCGAGAAAAGCGCGCCTTGCGAGGGCGAGCAGCGATAGTCCCCGGCTTCCGCGCATTCCGGCAGAATCGTGGAATAGGTCTGCCTCCCATGACGCTTACATAATCTCACTCCAGGGTGGCATCGTTCAGTTTCGTGGAGCGAACCGTAAGGCATGCGAAGCGGCGCTCATCGCGCCGATTTCGGGATACGGGGGCGGCGCGTGTCGACATCGCTCGGACGTCGCAAATAAGTTCGACGACTTGTTGCGGACGCGGTTTGCCGTTTTGGAGCTTTTTTCAAGCGTGGCATCGCGGCTGCCGGCGCGCTCACATTCTGCGCAGCCGTCACGCTTGCCGCAGCCGTGTTGCGAACTGTCTGTCCGCAGGAGCAACCACTTCATCCGGTTTGCCGTCAGCGATTGACTTGCTGACAGGCTTCCAGATTTCTTCCGTCCCAGCCGCCGACCGTCGCCCCAACGAGTGCCGAATGCTGCCCGGAACTGCCTTTCATCAGGATGAGGCGATCAACCCGCACCCAAACGAAGCCGTCTGATCGCGGATTGATCGAATCCGTATCGGCATCGCCGACGAGGGCGCCGGACTTCAAATGCGACCAAGGGTGAATCGGCGGCTTTGGTCGCATTTAAAGTTCATAAGGCGCTCCGGAAATTAAAGTTTGGAGCGGCTCGTGAATTTGAAATCGGCAATGCGCTCGTCAAAAAGCGAGGCCGATTTCAAATCCGCCGCTCCAGAATGAAATGCCGCCTTGGGGCAGCGTTCGATTACAGCCCGCTTTCGCAGCCAAAACCACCGGGCTTGCGGCCATATTCCTTCGTGCCCGGGTAGTGGTTGAACCCGCTCTTGTCCACCCACACAACCGAACCGGGGCACTTGGCCGCCGCTTCACGCTCGCTGGCGAACTGACCGCGCTTCGGCTTTTCGACGCTGACCTTTGCCGGACCGGAGCCCGCCTCGTCTTCGCCCTTGCGCTTCTTCGGCTTGGCGTTTTCTTCTTCCTTCGCGGCAGCCTTGGCCTTCTGCTTCTTCTCGCCGTCTTCTGCTTTCACCTTCTTCTCGGGCGCGGCTTTCGCGGCTTCCTTGGCCTTGGCTGGCTCCGCAGGCTTTTCCTTCTTTTCGCCTTCAGCCTTGGCAGCTTCGGAAGCGGGCTTCTTCGGCTCTTCCGCCTTGACCGCCTCGGCCACAGGCTTTTTCGCCTCGTCGGCTTTCACGGCTTCCTTCGCGGGCTCGGCAGGCTTTTCAGCGGCGGCGGGCTGGGCCACCTTCGCTGCATCGTCAGCCTTCGCAGGCTGATGCGCATGCTCGGGCTTCTTCGGCTCTTCCGCCTTTACCGCCTCGGCCACAGGCTTTTTCGCCTCGTCGGCTTTCGCAGCGTCCTTCGCGGGCTCGGCAGGCTTTTCGGCGGCGGCGGGTTGGGCCACCTTCGCCGCATCGTCAGCCTTCGCAGGCTGATGCGCATGCTCGG